>JBGVOJ010000163.1:0-2422 GCA_045126415.1 Eubacteriales bacterium
TGCTCACATCATCGTTGACATCGGTTCTCCCCTCCCGATCGGCTACGTTGAAATCCACTGGGAAACCGCTTGCGCTCAGGACTACACCATCGAAACCAGCTCCGACGGTACTTCCTGGGATGTTAAGGCTACCGTAACCGGCAACACCAAGGGTACTTCTCCCGCATCCGCAGACTGCATCGCAGTTCACGAATGGGAACCCGCAACCGCTCGCTTCATCAAGATCAACTGCACCAAGAGAAACACCGAATGGGGCAACTCCATCTGGGAAATCGTAGCTCGTAAGGCTGTTGACACCGTAGAATCCACCGCTCCCGCTGCATATCCGGCATCCGGCACTGAAGTTCCCGCTGACTCCGTTCTCATCAACGGCGCGCGCATCGGTCTTGAAGAAGGCTGGGGCGGCAACGCAGCAGCAGGCCGTGACGCTGCATTTGACGGCGACGTTAACACCTTCTTCGACCCGCTCGGAACCGGCGACGGCTGGTGCGGCGTTGACGCAGGTGAAGAAATGATCCTCACCAAGATCGTGATCCATCCCCGTGACGCATGGGCAGCTCGTTTCAACGGTGCTACCATCGAAGGCGCGAACGAAGAAGACTTCAGCGACGCAGTTGCACTCTACCTCAGCGTAGAAGAAGCTGGCGAAGTTACCTTCCTTGACGTTTCTGACGAAATCGAAGAAGCAGACAATACCGGTTACCGTTACTTCCGTTACATCAACTACACCAACCACGGTGACGTTGCAGAAGTAGAACTTTACGGTAAGGCAGTCGACGGCTCCAACCCGACCTACGGCGCAGCAGCAGCTGAAGAAGTTGCAGCTGAAGAACCCGCACCGGCTCCGGTTGAAGAAACTCCCGTTGAAGAAGTTCCCGCAGAAGAACCCGCTGCTGAAGAAGTAGTGGAAGCTCCTGTGGAAGAACCCGCAGAAGAAGTTGTTGAAGAAGAAGTTGTTGAAGCTCCCGCAGCTGCAGAAGTAGTGGAAGAAGCTCCGCAGACCTTCGACTTCGGCGTAATCGCTGCAATCTCCGCACTCGTATCTCTCGCAGGCTTCGCAGTCTCCAAGAAGAGATAAGTTTTTCGGCAGAACAAATCCGATAAACGAACGTCCGGCATACCTCTGTTCGAGGTATGCCGGTTTTTTTGTATTGACAACGTCCCGAAAATATTGTACAATTAAGAAAAAAATACGTCCAATCAAAGGAGTTATTATCATGGCAAAAATCAAGGTCGGCGTGATCGGCTGCGGTACCATTGCAAATTCCGCGCACATCCCGTCTTATCTGAACTGTCCCGACGCGGAAATCAAGTATTTCTGTGACATCATCCCCGAACGTGCGGAAGCGGCTGTAGCAAAGTACGGCTGCGGTATCGCCGTTACCGACTATCACGAAGTTCTCGCAGACCCGGAAATCACCGCGGTTTCCGTCTGCACCCCGAACAAGATGCACCCCATCATCTCCATCGACGCTCTCCACGCAGGCAAGCACGTTCTCTGCGAAAAGCCCGCTGCACGTACCTACGCGGAAGCGCAGACCATGCAGGCTGCACAGCATGAAACCGGTCTGACCCTGAACATCGGCGTTGTCAACCGCTTCAACACCGCGGTCAACGAAATCAAGAAGCTCATCGACGCAGGCGAACTGGGCGAAGTCTATCATGTATACGTTTCCTTCCGTGCACACCGTTCCATCCCCGGTCTCGGCGGCGCATTCACTACCAAGGAAATCGCAGGCGGCGGCGCGCTCATCGACTGGGGCGTACACTTCCTCGACATCGTTATGTACTGCACGGGCGACCCGGCACCGAAGACCGTTTCCGGCAAGGCGTTCAGCAAGCTCGGCGTTGACATGCCCAACTATGTATACGAATCCATGTGGGCGGAAAACACCAAGGACCTCAACGGTACCTATGACGTTGACGACAGCGTTACCGCATTCGTACGCACCGAAGGCCCGACCATCACCCTCAACGGCGCATGGGCGCAGAACATCGGCGTAGGCGAAATGTTCATCGACTTCCTCGGCACCAAGGGCGGTATCCGCCTCCAGTACGGCGGAGACTTCAAGGTCTACACCACCAAGGACGGCAAGCTCTACGACTACACTCCGGATTACGAAAGCACTCCCATGTTCCAGAACGAAATCAACGCGTTCGTTGCATGCGTACAGTCCGGCGAAAAGCTCGCAAGCCACATCGACCGCAACATCCTCACCTCCAAGCTCATGCAGGGCATCTACGACTCCAGCGACACCGGCCGCGAAGTTGTTATGGATTAAGACATAAAATTTCTCGGGGAAAACCTTTTTGAGGAAAAGGTTTTCCCCGAACCCCTTTCCAAAACCTTTTTGGGCAAAAAGGCAGACAGAGTCGGGTGCAGATCTGCACGATACCTTGTACTTCCGAACGATCTGCCGCG
>JBGVOJ010000164.1:0-6899 GCA_045126415.1 Eubacteriales bacterium
GATGGTCTGTGAAGGCATGATGATTGTTTCCTTACTTTTTATAGATCAGTTTTCTCTCGGATTTTCGAAAACTGTGAATTTCTGCATCGGGAAAATACGGACGTACGCTTTGCCGACGACGCAGCGTTTGTCGATCAGACCGATTTCACTGGTTCTGCTGTCGGCGGAGTTGTTGCGGTTATCGCCCATGACGAAGATTTCGTTTTCACCGACCGTGATCGGGAACGTCCAGTCGGAAGTCAGGCGGGGACCGTCGTCCACGTAGCGGTACGGTTCGTCGATGACTTCGCCGTCGACTTTCAGCGTCCAGGTGGCAAAGTCGATGTCGACGGTCTGACCTTCGGTTGCGATGACGCGCTTGACGATCGGGGCGTCGTACGGATCGGCGTTGATCTTGTGAACAATCACGATGTCACCCGCCGCGGGTTCGTAGAACAGGTCGGAGACGGCGAGGTATTCACCGTGCGCGAGCGTCATGTCCATCGAATGGCCGTCCACGATGTTCAGACGGATCACGAACGCGAACAGGAGCATGATCGTGACCGACACGATGCCGAGCATTTCCACCAGCTCGTAGATGTCGCCGAGCCAGTCGCGCAGAGTGCGTTTCTCCTTCGGGGTTTCGGGAGTTTTGGTTTCGTTGTCCATCGCGTACCTCTTATTTTTCGATCATGTGCGAGAGCAGCGTGCTTCCGTCGGGGATGAAATACTCCTTCTTTGCACATTCGGCTTCGCTGTAGGAGGGAACACCTTCGGTGATCTTCGCGGGATCGTAGAGGAAGAACGGTACCGGATCGGACGAATGGGTGCGGATCGCAATGGGCGTCGGATGGTCGGGCAGAACGAGGATGCGGAAGTCTTCGCCGCAGCCTTCGAGATATTCGAGGACGGGCGCGAGGATCAGCTCGTCGATCTTTTCGACGGACGCGACCTTGACGTCCGCTTCGCCGCGGTGACCGCATTCGTCGGGAGCTTCCACGTGAACGTACACGAGGTCACAGCCGTTTTTGAACGCGTCGATGGCGGCATTCGCCTTGCCGGTGTAGTTGGTCGCGAAGTTGCCGGTCGCGCCTTCCACGTCGATGACGTCGCAGTTTGCGCAGATGCCGATGCCCTTGATGAGGTCGACGGCAGAGATGATCGCCGCACGTACGCCCCATTTTTCCGGGAAGGACGGAAGTGCCGGCTTCTTTCCGGGACTCCAGAGCCACGGCGAGTTGGCGGGACGCAGTCCGCACGCACGTCTGGCTTCGTTGACGGGATGATGTTCGAGAACCTTTGCGCCTTCCTTCATGTACGCGAGGAATTCCGCGCCGCCGTTGTCCTCTTTCGGGAGATATTCGCCGATGACCTTGCCGAGAATGTCATGCGGGCGCATGAAATCGTAGGTTTCGCAGGCATTTTCCCAGAGGAGGCAGTGGCGGTAGCTGACGCCGGTGTGCAGGACACGTCCGGGCATCGGAAGGGCTTCGTTGAGCGCCGCGACGAGTTCGGCTGCTTCGGCGGTGGTGATTTCGTCGGAGCTGTGGTCGAGAATCACGCGTTCTTCGTAGACGTCGGTGTCGGCGTCGCCGGAGAGGGTGACGAAATTGCAGCGGAGCGCGGTGTCGGCAGGGGACATTTCGAGTCCCTGGCTCATCGCTTCGAGCGGAGAGCGGCCCTTGGAGTAGGTGCGCGGATCGTAGGAGAGGATCGCAAGGTTGGCGGTATCGCTTTCGGGTACCATGCCTGCGGGGACGTTCAGAACGGTGCCGCAGAGGGATTTTGCCGCGAGCATATCCATGGTGGGTTTGTTTGCCGCTTCCATCGGGGTGCGGTTATCGAGCGACGGGACGGGGGTATCCGCCATGCCGTCGGGGATAAGTACGAAATACTTCAAAATGTATACACGACCTTTCGGTAAAATTTGTTATAGCAAAATATGATACTATGTAATAGATAAAAGTTATATCATATCCGATATCATTTTCATGATAATATATTATTATATCACATCCGGCGGCGGGATACAATGTATAAAGCAAAAATCGGGTGTGAAAATATACCTAAAAATCGGAAATAAAAGGGAGGAATTTTCGCTGATTTTGCGGTTTAATTTTCCGGAAAAGTATTGCTTTTTTTCACGGAGTGTGATAAAATAACATACTGTATGATATTATTCGAATTGCGCACCCTCTCAGGCGCAAGACGGATTGTTTCGGTAATCAAACCGTAAAAAATTGAAAGGGAGACAAAATCCATGCCTAACATTAAGTCCGCGAAGAAGCGCGTAAAGGTTATTTCCGTTAAGACCCTCCAGAACAAGATGTTCAAGAACAGCCTCCGCACCATCGTCAAGAAGTTCAACCTCGCTGTTGAATCCGGCGACAAGGCAGCTGCAGAAGTTGCATACAAGGATGCTGTAAAGAAGATCGACCAGGCAGCTGCTCGTGGTATCCTCCACAAGAACAACGCTGCTCACAAGAAGAGCCAGTTCACTCTCAAGCTGAACAACATGCAGTAATTTCGGATAAACGTCCACGGAAAACCTCTCCGCCATGCTCCGGCAGAGAGGTTTTTTTGTTTTTTCCGGAACCCTTGACAAAGCACAAAACCATCCATTATAATGAAAGAAAAAAAGCTGGCAAGGAGATATTTACCATGAAAAACATCCTGATTTTCGGCGACTCGAACACGTGGGGCTATGATATGGAACGGTACCTGCCCGATCTTGGTACCGCGCAGCGCATGACGGCGGACGAACGCTGGGGCGGCCGCGTGCGTACGATCCTCGGGGAAGGGTATCACATTATCGAGGACGCGCTCAACGCACGTACGCTGATGTGGGACGATCCGTATTTCGAGAACCGCCACGGTCTGACCGGTCTGAAAACCGCGCTCGACGCGCACGCGCCGCTCGATCTCGTCGTCCTCCAGCTCGGCTGCAACGAGCTGAAGCATATGTTCCATCTCACTGCCGGAATGATCGCGTGCGGCATGGAAAAACTCGTCGAAGCGTGCTTCACGCCGTATTACGGCTATCCGGTGCCGAAGGTGCTGCTGATTGCGCCGCACCCTACGCATCCGAAGATAGGCGACCTGCTGTACGGCTTCAACTTCGGGCCGGAGGCGTACGCAAAGAGCGTGCAGCTCGGGGAAAAGTACCGGGCGATCGCGGAAAAGTACGGCTGCGGCTTCCTCGACTGCGCGGAACTCGGGTTTGAGCTGAACGAAATCGACGGTCTGCACTATTCGAAGGCCGACCACGCAAAGCTCGCCGACGCGGCAGCGGTGAAGATCAGAGAAATGATCGGATAAACGAAAAGAGAAAGATGAATCTGGGGTTACCTCCGGATTCATTTTTTTAACCCACGGTTAATCCCCGTTTCCTGCGTGTACCTTGCACATCTTCCCGGAATCCGGTATACTATCCCCAGAACAACCGGTCGTTCCAATCCAACAGAAACGAGGTACACCCCATGAACCTTACCATCGGCGAAACCATCAAACGCCTGCGCCGCGAACGCGGCATCACGCAGGAAACCCTCGCGGAATACATGAACGTCTCCACTCCCGCCGTTTCCAAGTGGGAACGCGGCGAAACGCTGCCCGACATCACGATGGTTCTCCCGCTTGCGTCCTATTTCGGCGTGTCCGCGGACGAACTTCTCGGCTTTGATGCCGCGAAAAACGAGCAGAAAATCCAGGCCTATCTCGACGAATACCACCGTCTCGGCGCAATCGGGAAGGATCACGAAAAATTCGACCTCATGATGAAGGCGTACGCCGAATTCCCGAACGACTGGCGCATCGTCGAGGAATATATGTGGCAGCTCAACTACGACCCGAACTATTTTGACGAACCCTACGGAAACGAAGTCCACAAGGAAGAACTCTACCGTCTCTGCGACCGCGTCCTGACCGAATGCACGGTCGACGCGCCCCGTTATGCCGCGCTGTCCATCCTCGGCGGGCTGTATGTCGTGGACGGTCAAATTGACAAGGCGGTCGAAACGGCGAAACGGTTCCCGCCGTCGTACCTGACGCAGGAATGGGAACTCGAAAACATCTGGGAACGCGGTTCCGAAGAATGGTGGAAACAGGCGAGAGAGAACACGTGGGGACTCATGTACGACCTGCAGGCGAAAATCCGCAACGCGGGACTGTATGCGCCCGATCCGGCGGAGCAGATCCGGTATCTGAAAAAAGCGATTGCCGTGATTGAACTGGTTTTCGAGGACGGCGACTACGGCTTCTGCCATTATGACCTGTGCGAGCTTTTCCTCTGGATTGCCAACCGGTACGTACAGCTTGACGATCTTCCGTCCGCGCTGGAGTATTACGAAAAGGGATTTTATCATGCGAAAAAGTACGATGACCTCCCACGGCTGAGTGTCCACACGTCGTTCCTCGTGCGCGGAAAGGCGCAGGATATGTCAAAGACGACAAGCGGTTCGCAGGTGAACGAGGTTGCAAGGGAACTGGAATACATCCGGGAAAGCGCGGTATATGAGAAGGTGAAGGATCTGCCGGAAATGCAGGCAATTCTGGCAAAATACGAACCGTTCGCCGGGGAAAAACGGGATTATACAAAGGAATAACGGCATAAAAAAGGTGCGGTTCCCGGGAGGGGTTCCGCACCTGATTTTATTCTTCAAGAAGTTCCCGGAAATCCGCACGGTCACGGAGCGGATCGAAAAAGCTGTCCGTGAGATTGATCGCGAATGCCTGTGCATGGGTCATCGTTCCCCATTCTCCGTCGATGCACGGCTCGGTTTCCAGCAGATCGAAATACGGTGAGGAATACCGCACCGGTTCCGGATTCCACTCCGTTTCATCTGCGAGGACAGCGTGTTCCCGGTACAGGGTCAGTGCCTGCACCGCTTCATCATACCGTTCCCGGCGGATCAGCGCGGAGGCTTTGTTATACTGGATGCTGTACATGGTTTCGTGGAATCCGAGCAGGTTCCCGTCCGGGAAGAACGAACGGAGGATGTCCTCTGTGTGTTCAAGTGCCTCGAGATCGTCCGTATGGCAGTATACCATCCGCCGCAGCAGCTCCCGCAGAAGTCCGTCCAGTTTCACCTGACGGAATTTTCGCTGTTCGTCCCCGCAGAGCACCTGTTCCATGATCTGCTCCTTCGTCCGGACGGGCGCGTCCGGCAGCAGATTGACATAGGCTTTCGCTTCTTCCTGCCGTCCGAGATATCCCAGAACTGTAGTGATACCGTCGATGGCGAGGCATTTTATCCGTTCGTCGTCCGTGGTTTCGATGACGGTTTCAAAATATTTTGCCGCGCGTTCCTGTTCCGAGCGGAATACCTTATAGTCTTCATAATTCCACGCGCGGTTCGAGACGGTCAGTGCGAAGCTGCAGAGGTACTTCATATTTTCCGGGAATTCTTTTACGAGTGCTTCTTCTGCGTCGTGAATTTTCCGGAAACCGTCACGTTCTCCGCCTCCGTCGATCCATGCTTTCCGGCATGCTTCCTCCAGTTCCGCACGTCTCGCGTCCACGACAGTCTGTGTCAGACCGAGCAGTTCGTCGGAGGTGACATGCAGGAGTTTTGTCAGCGGGCCGATGAGAGAAAGGTCCGGTGTCGTGACACCGCACTCCCATTTGGAGACGGACTGGTAGGTCACGCCGAGGAGATCGGCGAGTTTTTCCTGCGTAAGGTCGTTTTTCTTCCGCAGTTTGCGGATGCGCTGTCCGATGTTGTTCATATATAAATCCCCGTTTTGGCCGAGATAAGCTGACGTCTGCTTTCACGGGTATTATAGCACATCGCGGGAGAGTACACAATAACGTCTTTCCTTACCGGAACTCGCGTGAGAGGTGAGTTTTTAGTCCCTGTCACCGTACCGTTTCAGCAGAACCGCTACAGCGATGCCGACGAGGATCATCACGATTCCCACAAACATAATCACCCCGCAGAGGATCGACACGGGATTGTTGTCCATGAAGCCGCTTGCCATACTGGGGAACGGATCGGAATATCCGAAGGAACCGCCGATCTCATGGAGAATAGCGGCTTCCATTTCGGGCGTCAGTACCATCCCGTCCTCGACGGTGATCTGCAATTCGCCGTACGGGGCGGCGGTATTGAAGGAGAACATCTGCTTTACAAGAAACCGTCCGAGCGCACCCATGCCCGTGAACATTGCGCCGATCACGGAGAGGTACACTCCGACAATCCAGCCGTAGCGTTTCAGTGTCCGTCCGATGAATTGCGGGAGGTCGTCCACCCATGTCGGATACGCCGGTGCGGACGGCTGCGGAGGTTCTTCATGCGGTACCTCCGGTGCGGGATTTTCGTCGGTCAGCAGCCAGTCCGTCGTCACGCCGAACACCTTTGCCAGCGCGACGAGTTTGTCAAGTTCCGGCTGCGCGGTACCGAGTTCCCACTTGGAGACCGCCTGACGTGACACGCCGACCTGTTCCGCGAGTGCGTCCTGCGACAGACCCGCTTTTTTCCGGCAATCGTAGATTTTTTCGTTCAGTTTCATTGGAGATGCACCTTCCTGCGGTAAAATTGGTACGTTCATTGTAACAGAAAACCGGTTGCGGGTCAAGCGACAAAAGCTGTCACTTCCGCAACCGGCGGTAGCAGCGGGGAAAAATGGGATTTTCCGGGAAAAACTTTTTCGAGAAAAAGTTTTTCCCGGAGACTTACATAGTAAGTCTCATCCTCTTATCAAAAAGCTTTCATCTATTATGAATGACTTGGTGAGTGCAGATTGTTTGTTTTGAATAATTTTGTCGGATGCGCAACATTGAGGGACTTCAAATCTGTACCCAACTTCGTTAATCCATTTGTTTGAAAAGTTTTTGAAAAGGGGTTCGGGGAAAAACTTTTTTCAAAAAGTTTTTCCCCGAGAAATCCCATTTTATATCTTTTTCATCCAGTTCCCGAAGTTGA
>JBGVOJ010000165.1:0-4411 GCA_045126415.1 Eubacteriales bacterium
AATCTATCAGCCGTTTTGCCAGAAATACGCTGGATTGCCTCAGATACATCCGTCAGCTGAAGGAGAAGAACATTGCCGTATACTTTGAGAAAGAATCCATCAATACATTGGATGCCAAGGGTGAAGTTCTGATCACGATCATGGCCTCCCTTGCACAGCAGGAATCACAGTCCCTGAGCCAGAATGTCAAGCTGGGACTCCAGTACCGATACCAGCAAGGCAAGGTCCAGATCAACCACAATCACTTCCTCGGTTACACCAAGGATGCGGAAGGTAATCTGATCATCGATCCGATAGAAGCCGAAACCGTCAAGCGGATTTATCGGGAGTACCTCGAAGGATACAGCATGGACAAGATTGCCGCAGGACTGGAGCGTGACGGTGTTCTCACCGGTGCGGGCAAAACCAAATGGCATACGAGTACCATCAACACCATTCTCCGAAACGAGAAATACATCGGCGATGCGCTCCTTCAGAAAACCTACACCACGGATTTTCTGAATAAAACCAGAGTAAAGAACACCGGTATCGTTCCGCAGTATTATGTGGAAGGAAGTCATCCGGCGATTATTCCCAAAGAGATTTACATGCGGGTGCAGGAGGAACTGGTGCGCAGACGGGTGGTTAAAACCAGCGCCAACGGCAAGAAGCGCACGTACAGCTGCAACCATTGCTTCTCTCAGATGATCGTCTGCGGGGATTGTGGTGAACTGTTCCGCAGAATCCACTGGAACAATCGCGGCTGTAAATCCGTCGTCTGGCGGTGTGTCAGCCGATTGGAACCGACCGGATTGGAATGCCACGCAAGGACGGTCAACGAACTGGATCTGGAGAAGATTGTGTTGTCGGCGTTGAACGAAATGCTCAGCCACAGAGAAAGCTACCAGAATCAGCTTCAGCAGAACATCGCCGCAGTGATCCGTGGTTCCGCAACTGCATCTGCAGAGGATATCGATGAAAAACTCCTAAAACTACAGCAGGAACTGCTGAACAAAGCCAACAGCAAAGAGGGGTACGACGAAATCGCAGACGAGATTTTCCGGCTCCGTGAACTGAAACAGCAGACCTCGATGGATACCGCCGCAAGGGATGAACAGCTTGGAAGGATTACAGAACTGCAGGATTTCATCCGTCAGCAGTCTACGGAGTTGACGGAGTTTGACGAAGCATTGGTGAAGCGGTGGGTACAGAAGATTACGGTGTGGGCGGATCGGTTTACGGTTGAGTTGAAGTCCGGGCTGAGCGTGGATGTTGAGGGATAATTGAATAGGCATGAGGAAACCCTGTCCTTGGCGATGTGATTCGCTGGAGACAGGGTTTCTTTGTGACATCATTCAAAATTTATGACAGCATAGCACGGTCGCTTGCGAATTCTCTGCCGCTTGCCTTGGAGAACAGACCGAGCAGATCTTCCACAGTCAGCTTTTTCTTTTCTTCGCCTTCCACATCAACAATGACTCTGCCTTCATGCATCATGATGAGCCGGTTTCCGTGGGCAATGGCATCCTTCATGTTGTGGGTAATCATCACCGTGGTCAGTTTGTTTTCGTTGACGATCCGGTCGGTGATCTCCAGAACTTTTGCCGCCGTCTTCGGGTCAAGCGCGGCAGTGTGCTCGTCCAGCAGCAGGAGTTTCGGCTGATTCAGGGACGCCATCAGAAGGGTGACCGCCTGACGCTGACCGCCGGACAAAAGTCCGACCTTGGAGGTCAGCCGGTTCTCCAGCCCCAGATCGAGGGAGGACAGCATCTTCACGTATTCCGCACGTTCCGCCTTGGTGATGCCCCAGCGGAGACCGCGCTTCTTTCCGCGGCGGTTTGCCAGTGCAAGATTTTCTTCGATCATCATGCCGGCTGCCGTTCCCATCAGGGGATCCTGGAACACACGTCCGAGAAATTTCGCACGCTTGTGTTCGGGCATACCCGTGATATCGCTGCCGTCGATGGTGATGCTGCCGCAGTCCGGTTTCCATACACCGGAAATGGCGTTGAGCAGGGTGGATTTGCCCGCTCCGTTGCCGCCGATGACGGTGACAAAATCGCCGTCCTTCAAGGTAAGGCTCAGATCGTTGAGAGCCACTTTTTCATTGACCGTTCCCGGATTGAAGGTCTTGGTGATGTTTTTGATTTCAAGCATTGCCCTGACCTCCTTTGTTTTTTACGGTCGGTTTGGTGAAATATTTCTTCTTCCAGTACGGTACCGCAAGGAAGACGGCAACGACGATGGCGGAGAGCATCTTGAGAAGGTCTGCGTCCAGACCGAGGAAGATAACGGTCTGATATACGAAATAGTAAATCACGCCGCCGAGGATGACGCCGATGAGCCGGACGGCAAAGTTGGTGGAAATCTTCGAGACCACCGCTTCGCCGATGATAACAGCCGCCAGCCCGATGACGATCGCGCCGCGTCCCATGTTGATGTCGGCAAAGCCCTGATACTGGGAGAGAAGTGCGCCGGAGAGGG
Source organism: Eubacteriales bacterium (assembly GCA_045126415.1). Taxonomy (GTDB): domain Bacteria; phylum Bacillota; class Clostridia; order Oscillospirales; family CAG-272; genus UMGS1696. Next base: position 2,464 of record JBGVOJ010000165.1, read on the forward strand.
CGACGATCCCGTTCGAGAGAACCAGTCCGAGGATCGTGGTGATGTCGGTATTGATACCCTGCGCACGGCTCATGTTCTGGTTGTTGCCCGTTGCACGGAGGGAGGTGCCGAGTTCCGTGCCGAAGAACCAGTAGAGAGCCGCGATCAGAACTGCGATCATGGCAATCAGAACCACGATGGATTTGGACGCATGAATCTGCGCCAGAAGGAGTTTATAATTTCTTACGGGAAGGGCGATGTTCGCCTTGCCCATGATTTTGAGGTTGACAGACCAGAGAATGAGCTGTGTCAGAATACCTGCCAGAATCGCCGGAATACCCATGTATTTATGGAGAATGCCGGTGACCAGTCCCGCAAGCATACCTGCGATCATGGCGGCAAGCATGGCGATCCATACATTCACGCCGCTTGTTACGAGAACCGCGCATACGGCGCCGCCGGTGCAGATGGAGCCGTCCACGGTCAGATCGGCAACATCGAGAATCTTGTAGGTGAGATATACCCCGATTGCCATGATCCCCCAGACCATCCCCTGTGCGGCAGCACCCGGAAGTGCGCCAAGCCAGTTGAAAAACATTTGTGTACTACCTTTCAAGTCTGCGAAACTCCCGCATCCGCTTTATGGATCACGGGAGTTTTCGCTTTATTCGTAAAATTGAGGATGAACCGAAAACAATTATTCGCCGATGGCAACGTAGCCTGCCGCTTCGAGAGCCGCAATGTCAACACCGAGCGCTTCGCAGTTTGCCTTGTTGTACTTCTTCTGGAAGGTATCAACATAGCCGATTGCCATTTCTTCGATCTTGGTCTGACCCTTGAGGATTTCGATTGCCATCTTACCGGTCTTTACGCCGAGGTCGTAGTAGCTGATGGAAAGGGTAGCAACGCCGCAGCCGGAGCAGATGCCTTCTTCACCCGCGATAATGGGAGTGCCGGTCGGGAGAACCGCGCCGTTGATCGCTTCGGTGCAGGTTGCAGCGGTGTTGTCGGTGGGAATGTAGAGTACATCGGCACCGGCAGCAGCAGCGGCGGATACAGCGGCAACGTCATTGGAGTCGGAGAATGCAAAGTCGACGCAGGTGATACCCTTGCCGGTGAGGTATTCGGTAACAACCTTTACCTGATAAGCGGAGTTTGCTTCCGCGGAGCAGTAGAGCATACCGACGGTCTTGGTATCCGGGAAGAGGTCGAGAATCATCTGCGCCTGCTGATCCAGCGGAGCGAGGTCGGAGGTACCGGAAATATTGTTGCCTACAACGCCGGAGAAGTTTTCGATGCCGAGAGCGGTGCCGTATTCGGTAACGGATGTGCCGAGAATGGGAATGATGGTGGTGCCGTTTGCAGCAGCCTGCAGAGAAGGAGTAGCGTTTGCCATGATCAGGTCAACGTTCTTGGTAACGAAGTCGTTGACGATGGTGGTGCAGGCGGTGGTGTCGCCCTGTGCATTCTGGTTGATGAAGGTGATATTTTCTTCACCGAATTCTTCGGTCAGTGCATCCATGAAGCCCTGGGTAGCGGCGTCAAGTGCTGCATGGGGCTGAATCTGGCAGATACCGACGGTATAGGTACCGGATGCGCCGCAGGAAGTGAGGCCGATGCCGGCGGAAAGTGTCATGGCAGCAGCAAGGATGATGGAAAGTGTCTTTTTCATGGTGATGTTCTCCTTTGAGATGGATAGAATGAAATATATCGGATTATTGATTGTGAATCAACGATCTGTCGTTGTCAGTCCCCGATCGGGGAGTAGCCGAGGGATTCGAGAAGGGAAGTGTCCACGCCGAATTCCTCGCAGAGGTCGGGATTGTACAGCCGGAGGTATTCCGGCGCGTAGGAAACAGGCATTTCGGTGATGTCCGTTTCGCCTTTCAGGATGTCCGCCGCCATTCTGCCGGTGATCTCACCGAGCTGATAGTAGTCGATGCAGATGGTGGCAATGCCGCATCCGGAG
>JBGVOJ010000166.1:0-3233 GCA_045126415.1 Eubacteriales bacterium
AACGCGCGGAACGACGGCGCGTTCAGACACGCACGTGTCGGTGCCATTTCGCCGTCCGAGTAAATCTGATGTGCCTCCGGATGCAGCGCGAGGAAGTGCGACTTGTCGCCGGGAGGGCCGCCGAGTCCCCAGTTGTCCACCCAGACTTCCAGTCCCGCTTCTTCCGAAATTTCCACCATATCCTTCATCACACGGCAGTGACGGTCCCAGTCCGTGTGCGAGAACATATGTACTACAAGATTCATGTGATTGTCCGCCATATCCCGCAGGTCAGCCTGCGCATGGTGGAGCATACGGTTGCCGTGATACGCGGCACCGGTTAATAATTTCTGCATAATTTTCTCCTTAATATAAAATATTTTTCTCGGGGAAAAACTTTTTGAAAAAAGTTTTTCCCCGAACCCCTTTTCAAAAACTTTTATACGATATATATTGACGTAGTTGGGTGCAAATCCGACTTATCTCCAGAACAACGGGATTTCCTTCCAGACGCCGCCTTCCATTGCCGCTTCGTGGGCGATCAGACCGGGGACGGACATGTCCATCGCACGGACAACGTCGATGGCGGGTCTGGTGTCGTATACGATCGAATCCAGGAAGTCGCGGACGAGGTAGTATTCACTGGTGCCGTGACCGCCGAGCTTTGCTTCCGGCGGTGCGTTTTTGTCCGTGACGGAGACTTCCATCGGAACGCAGGCATTATCTTCGCCTTCGATGTACTTCAGACCGATGTTGTCGTAGCCGGTACGTCCGGATTCGAGACAGCCCTTCGTACCGTAGACGGAGTAGGCACAGAGCCATGTTTTGCGCGTCGCAACGGACGAGCGCAGGACTTTGATCGTCACGCCTTTCTTCGTGCGGAACAGACCGATCTGCATGTCGATGAAGCCGTCTCCCTTGTGCGGGACGATCGTCACCTTATTGCCGGACGCCGTGCAGCTCACGATGTAGTCATCAGGCATCATCTGAAGGATCGGGCCGAGGCTGTGCGAACAGTAGTGCAGCGGTGCGCGGTTCACCCGCCACTTTTCCGCTCCTGTTTCCGCGTCGATGATGAGGTTGCGGATTTCGTGAACATAATCCGCTTCCGCGTAGTAGATGTCGCCGAGCTTGCCTTCGTCCGCCATCCGCTTCCAGTCGAGAGCAAACGCCATGTAGCAGCAGTTTTCCGCCATCATGTACTTCTGCTTCGGTCGGGCTTTGACGGTGTTGAAGATCCGTTCGCAGCCTTCGAGCGTGGATGCCGCGGTGACTTCCGAAAGCACGTGGCAGCCGTTTTCCATTGCGGCAACGACCTGATCGGCATGGTACGGCATGGGCGTGCCCAGCACCACAATGTCGAGGTCATCATTGATGAAATCTTCATACCGCGTGTAGAGATGGCGGTCGTCGAGCCCGAAATCGCGTCCGTATCCGGCAAGTTTGTTTTCGTCGAAGTCACAGAGTGCAGTGACTTCGGTCAGCGGATTTACGCTGAAAAGACTGCCGTAAGCGGTACCGCGTCCGATGCCGACAAGACCGACTTTCAGTTTTCTGTCCATAGAATACCTCCGGGAATGAATTTTTATTGTCTACATTTTATACGAAATGCAGACATTTTGCAATAGGTTCGGGGAAAAAGCTCTGTTTCTGTTCGGCTTCTTCCGTATTCTTTTAACAAAACCGCAATTTTCTATTGACAAATTGTGTCGAAGTATGGTATACTGAACCGACATCAGAAGCGAACCTCCCCGGATGATTCGGTCGGCAAGGTCGGAATACACGTTGGTCTTACCTTGCGGTAAGGCTTTTTTCATGCGGAGAGGCTGCCGGTCAAAAATAAAATACTTTTGTTCTCGGAGGTCTTATGAAACTCGTTTATCAGCCCGGTGATAAGCCGAAATTCGGTCAGCTGATCGTTCTCGCGATCCAGCAGCTTCTCGCAATCATGGCTGCGACCCTCGTTGTACCCGTCATCGTCGGCAACGAAATGAGCCCTGCCGCCGCTCTCTTCGGTGCAGGCTGCGGTACTCTCGTCTATGTCACCTTCACCCAGCGGAAGAGCCCTGTCTTCCTCGGCTCCTCCTTCGCCTTCATCAATTCCATGTTTGCGGCGTTCGCGGGTGCGACTTCCATCGCGCTCGGCTATCTCGGCATGATCATCGGTGCAATCATGGCAGGGCTCGTTTATGTGATCATCTCCCTCGTCGTCAGCAAGGTCGGCGTAAACTGGATCAACAAGCTCATGCCCCCCGTGGTTATCGGTCCGACCGTTGCGATCATCGGTCTCTCCCTCGCCGGAAACGCCATCGGCGACGCGCAGAACGGTGAAGTCTACGTGGAAGGCGCGGTTGCGGCAAGTCCGCTCGTCTGCGTTCTCTGCGCACTTGTGACCCTGTTCGTGACCATCCTCGCGTCCACCTTCGGTAAGAAGACCGCCCGTCTGATCCCGTTCATCATCGGTATCGGCGCAGGCTACGCGGTTTCCGCTCTCTTCACCATCATCGGTTTCGCGGCAGGCATCGATGCCCTCAAGGTCATCGACTTCTCCTACTTCTCGAACCTTCTCGTGGACGGTAAGGTTGCCCTCTCCACGTTCTTCGCTGTCCCTTCGTTCACCTTCGTGAAGGCGTTCGGTGCGTTCGGCGAACTCTCCGGTCAGTACATCGGTACCATCGCGGCGGCATACATCCCCGTTGCGTTCGTTGTCTTTGCAGAACATATTGCCGACCACAAGAATATCTCCTCCATCATTGAAAAGGACCTCCTCGAAGATCCCGGTCTCTCCCGTACCCTTCTCGGTGACGGTGTCGGCTCCATGGTGGGCGCGTTCTTCGGCGGCTGTCCGAACACCACCTACGGCGAATCCGTCGCGTGCGTCGCCATCACCGGCAACGCATCCGTTGCAACGATCATCACCGCCGCTGTCGGCGCTCTGCTGATCGCGTTCCTCTCCCCGTTCGTTGCGATCGTTGACTCCATCCCGCCGTGCGTCATGGGCGGCATCTGTATCGCCCTCTACGGCTTCATCTCCGTCTCCGGTCTCAAGATGATCAAGAACGTCGACCTCGAACAGAACCGCAACCTGTTCGTCGTCTCCACCATCCTCATCTGCGGTATCGGCGGCCTCACCCTCAATTTCGGTCAGGTCACCATCACTGCCATCGCCACCGCTCTCATCCTCGGCATCATCGTGAATGCAATGCTTGGCAAGGCAGATCAGAAGTAAAGTTTTCGGGGGGGGGGGGGGGGGG
>JBGVOJ010000167.1:0-1287 GCA_045126415.1 Eubacteriales bacterium
CCGCCGATGGAACCCTTCTGAGCATAGTTGACCGGGAATCCGGAGTCGGGAACGAGCGACAGCTTCGGGAAGGTCACGCCTTTTTCGAGGAGCGCGGACATATCCTGCATCCCGGTTTCCTCGCTCATGCCGCACATCAGGCGGATACCATGCTTGAGCGGCCAGCCGAATTCGCGGAGCATCCGCATCGCGAACAGACCGAGAACGGCGGGACCTTTGTTGTCGTCGGTACCGCGTCCGACAATGGCGTCGTATTCGGGGAGGTAGGTCGCTTCGAACGGCGGATAAATCCAGCCATCGCCGACGGGAACAACGTCGAGGTGAGCGATCATGCCGATGGAGTTTTCCGCATCGGTGTCGCCGAGGCAGACGGAACCCGCGTAGCCGTCATGATCGATGGTTTCGAAGCCGTAGAAACGTCCGCGTTCGAGAGCGTAATCGAGAACCTTACGGCAGTCGGGACCAAACGGGGCGCCGGGTGCGGCGAGGTCGGCACAGCTGACGGACGGGATGCGGACGAGTCCCTGGATTTCCGAAATGAATTCCGCTTTGTGGGCGTCGATCCATGCTTCCGCTTTTTCAAGCAGTTTTGTATATTTTTCTTCCATGATGAATTTCCTTCTTTCTTTGCCGGATACGGCAAATCTGCTGGGTAAATTTTGTGAATTCAGTATACCATACACGAACGGCACTGTCAAGCGGTACGGAAACAGAATTTTTTCGTATGTTTTTCACAAAAACTCTTGCCAAGCAGCCGCCGGGTGTGCTATGATGAAAATAACACAAAAATTCAGGATTGTAAAGGAGACTAATATGGATACCATTCGTGTAAATGCGGACTTTTCTTCCATCACCGGCGTTATCAAGCCGATGCACAGTGTGAACAACGGACCGGCTTCGCTTCGCGGAAATTCGAGCGACAAGTATTTCCGTGACGCGGGGATTCCCTTCGCACGCAACCACGACGCCAACTTCGCACCGGCGTACGGTGCGCCGCACACCGTGGACATCATCGCCATTTTTCCGGATTTTGACGCGGACGAAAACGATCCCGCGTCCTACGATTTCCATCTGACTGACGAATACAACGAACGGATCATGAAAGCGGGAACGAAGGTTTTCTACCGTCTCGGGAACAAGATTGAGCATGAATCCAAGCGGTACGGTGCGCTTCCGCCAAAGGATCCGCATAAATGGGCGCGCATCTGTGAACACATCATCCGCCATATGAACGAAGGATGGGCGGACGGTCATCATTACGGCATCGAATACTGGGAAATCTGGAAT
>JBGVOJ010000168.1:0-1473 GCA_045126415.1 Eubacteriales bacterium
GTTTCCACCAACGACGTGGCGGCTTACTCCACATACGGAACGACCTTTGCCAATGCTTACAAGATTCTGGAGGACAGCCTGAATCTGAGGGATACCCGTATCTATGATGTCATCAGGGATGCAGACGGTAACGAACGCAGAGTGCTGAACCAGCGCGAAACTACCCTTGCTCAGCAAAAACAGCAGGCTATCAAAGATGCTTTCCGCGACTGGATATGGCAGGATGCGGACAGACGGCAGGAGCTGACACAGAAATACAATGAACTGTTCAATTCCACCCGTCCCCGGGAATATAACGGTTCCCACATCACCTTCAGCGGCATGAATCCGGAAATCACTCTCCGCGAACATCAGCTGAACGCTGTAGCACATATTCTCTACGGCGGTAATACGCTCCTTGCTCACGAAGTCGGTGCAGGCAAGACATTTGAAATGGTCGCGGCGGCAATGGAATCCAAGCGGCTCGGCTTATGTCAGAAACCGCTGTTTGCCGTACCGAATCATCTGACCGAACAGTGGGCGAGTGAATTTCTCCGTCTGTACCCGTCCGCAAATATTCTTGTGGCATCCAAAAAGGATTTTGAACCGGCGAACCGTAAGAAATTCTGTGCCAGAATTGCAACGGGAAATTACGATGCGGTCATCATCGGACACAGCCAGTTTGAGAAAATCCCGATGTCAAAAGAACGGCAGGAACGCCTTCTGCACGAGCAGATTCTGGAAATCGAAGAAGGTCTGGAAGAACTGAAAGCCAGCCGTGCGGAAAAGTTCACCATCAAAAGTCTGGAACGGACGAAAAAATCTCTGGAAACAAAGCTGAAAAAATTACAGGACGATACCCGCAAGGATGATGTAATCACGTTTGAGCAGCTGGGGGTGGACAGACTGTATGTAGACGAAGCGCACAACTACAAGAACCTTTTTTTGTACACAAAGATGAGAAATGTCGCCGGACTTTCCACCACCGATGCCCAGAAATCCTCGGATATGCTTCTGAAATGCCGTTACATTGATGAAATCACCGGAAACCGTGGGATTGTATTTGCCACCGGTACACCGGTCAGCAACTCCATGACAGAACTTTTTACCATGATGCGGTATTTACAGCATGACACTTTACAGAAAAAAGGGCTTGCCCATTTCGACTGCTGGGCTTCTACCTTCGGTGAAACCACCACCGCCATCGAACTGGCTCCCGAAGGTACCGGCTATCGTGCAAGAACCCGATTTTCAAAATTTTTCAACCTCCCCGAACTTATGAATATGTTCAAGGAAGTGGCGGATATCAAAACATCCGATCAGCTCAATCTTCCTGTACCGAAAGCAGTCTATCACAACGAAGTCACACAGCCTACGGAAATCCAGCAAGGCATGGTGAAAGAACTTTCGGAGAGAGCATCAAAAATCCATACCGGTACGGTTGATCCGAGCATTGACAATATGCTGAAAGTGACCTCGGACGGACGTAAACTC
>JBGVOJ010000169.1:0-1715 GCA_045126415.1 Eubacteriales bacterium
CGGTGCTCGGGCATATCGACAAAAATATCCGAATCTCAGTGGACAAAACTCCGCTCGTTGACCCGGATGTAGGTGTGAATGCCTCCATCCGAATTGTCAACCAGCAATCCGTAACCGAAGACAAGCTGCTGAAGAGCGGAAGTGCCACCCGGGAGATGTTAGATTTCCTCACCGCCTGTGTACGTTATGGTGTGTCCGTTTGTATTGCAGGTGCCACCGGTTCCGGTAAAACAACCATCATGGCGTGGCTGCTCTCCACGGTTCCGGATAATCGCCGCCTCATTACCATTGAAGACGGCAGCCGTGAGTTCAATCTCGTGAAACGGGATGAAAATGGCAACATCCTCAACAGTGTATGCCATCTGCTCACCCGTCCCAATGAGAACGCTGAACTGAATATCGACCAGGACTTCCTTCTGGAGCGAGTTCTCCGTAAGCACCCCAATGTGATCGGCGTCGGTGAGATCCGTGCGGCAGCGGAATGTATGTCCGTTGCAGAAGCAAGCCGTACCGGGCACACCTGCCTGACTACCATCCATTCCAATTCCGGCGAATCCTCCTACAAGAGAATGATGACGCTCGCCAAGCGAAAATTCCAGATGGCGGACGAAATTCTTCTGCAGATCATGGTAGAAGCCTTTCCCATCATTGTATACACCAAGCAGTTGGACGACGGCTCACGTAAGATTATGGAGATCATCGAAGGCGAAGATTTCGTGAAAGGCAAGACCGTCACTCGAACACTGTTCCGGTACGATGTCCTGGACAATACCGTGGATGCGGACGGAAACATAAAGATCACCGGCAAGCATACCCAGTGTTCCGATATCTCGGATGTTCTGCGGAAACGAATGATGGAAAATGGCATCTCAGCCCGCGAACTTGCTGCATTTACAAAGGAGGCAGATCATGTGGATTAGCATTGCAGTTTTTGTCCTCCTGACCATCGGTATCGTGGCAATCTGCGATATCCGATTTACCGCACTGTTCGAGCGTCTGGTGAAATCCCATGGCGGCTCGACGCTGGCGGAAGATCTGGAAGTCATGTCCGGTAACACACCGACAGGATTTTTCAAACGTGAATCCTATGAAGTGGAGCAGATCCTTAAAGCCACTGGGCGTGAGAACAAGTTTGAGTCCATCAAGACCTTCTCCATCATCGGTTTTGCCGTTGGATGCCTGCTCGCTCTCCTGATGGGCAACGGATTCCTCGTTCCTGTACTGGGCATCGCCTTTGCGTATATCCCGATAATCTATGTAAGATCCACAGCGGGCACATACAAAAAGCAGCTCAATGCAGAACTGGAAACAGCGCTGTCAATCATCACCACATCCTATCTGCGAACCGAAGATATTCTCATCGCAGTGAAGGAAAACATCAACTTCATCAACCCGCCGGTCAGAGTTCACTTCGAAGAATTCATCACCGAATCCGAGCTGATCAATGCCAATACGGTATCGGCGCTGAACCGACTCAAGCTGAAGATTCCCAATTACATCTTCCATGAATGGGTAAACGCCCTCATCCGCTGTCAGTCCGACCGTACTATGAAGAACACGCTCCTGAGCATTATTCAGAAGTTCAGCGACGTGCGCGTGGTGCAGTCCGAGCTGGATGCAAGTGTCGCTTCCTTTAAGCGCGAAGCTAATATGTTGATGGGTCTTGTTCTTGGAAATGTCCCGCTTTTATATTTGATCAAACACGACTGGTTTAT
>JBGVOJ010000170.1:0-2605 GCA_045126415.1 Eubacteriales bacterium
CAAGGCGCTTATGCCCGGGTGGTGGGGTACAGCGAAGAGCTGCTACCGGTCTGCGAAGCCATGCACTATGCGCTGGTGGCCCTGCACATCCGCATCCAGACAGCGGCAGCCTATGAACGCCTGGGAAAGAGCGAGGAAGCCCGCGCATGGCTGAGAAAGGCACTTTCCGACGCCGAACCGGACGGACTTGTGATGCCGTTTGTAGAAAACTATGATATCCTGAAGCCTCTGTTGGAACGGGAGATAAAAAATGACCTAATCTCAAAAATCATTGAGCTTGGCGAAGCAGCAACGGCGCGAAACGCAGCCGGCACTCGCCCGGCAGCCTTCGACGTGCTGACACCGCGGGAATTTGAAATCGTGGGGCTGATGGCGCAGCGGCTTTCCAACCGCGAGATCGCGGAAAAGCTCTATCTCTCCGAGGGGAGCGTAAAGCAGTATGTGAATCAAATCTATTCTAAACTTCATATTGAGGGCGATACCCGAACCAAACGAGCGCAGCTTGCCAGACTGCTCCGGGAAAAGACCTAACCTTTGGTTAATGGTTATCTTTTTGCATCCACCGTACAATATTTGTACGGTGGATTTTTATTGCTGTTGCTTTAGCGTAATAAAACCCCCGGTTCTACCGGGGGAGATAAAGAGCTTCAGCAAAGTATAAAAACCTCATGGTATAATAGTGGTGGTTTGGCAGCCGCATCACTAAAATAACAGGAGGTTTTTACCATGAAAAATGAAGTAAAGCATACAGCGCACTCAAGTTACAGATGTGAATATCACATCGTGTTTGCTCCGAAATACCGCAGAAAAGAAATCTACGGACAAATCAAAAAGGATATAGGAGAAATACTGAGAAAGCTGTGCAATGAAAAGAAAGTGGAGATCATCGAGGCAGAAGCATGTCCGGATCACATCCACATGCTGGTGAGTATACCACCGTATTTAAGTATAGCACAATTCGTGGGATTTCTCAAGGGGAAAAGTTCACTAATGATCTTCGATCGACATGCGAATTTGAAGTATAAATATGGGAGTCGGACATTTTGGTGTCGAGGATACTATGTTGATACAGTCGGAAAGAACGAGAAGATCATCAAGGAGTACATACGAAATCAGCTGGAAGAGGATTACGCCCACGATCAGATCAGTATGAAAGAATATGTAGACCCGTTCACGGGTGCCAAGAATAAATAAGGCAAAAAGAACAGCCGCTTAAAGCGGCTGCCCGAGATATTGATGCGATGTCAAACTTCGATACCCCTTCCAGGGGTCAGCACAGTGTTGGCCCCTTTTAGGGGCAGTCCAAACCACCAGTTTACTGGTGGTTATGATTGACAGTGCAGGACAACTATGGTATAATGAGTTGGGACAACTATATTGTATCGGTATTCAAAGAAGGTGGATTCATGAAAAACAGGAAATGCTATATTTATACCCGTGTCTCGACATCCATGCAGGTGGAAGGTTACAGTCTTGACGCGCAGAAAGAAAAATTAAAGAGATACGCGGAATTTCAGGAAATGACGATTGTCGGGGAATATTCCGATGAAGGAAAATCCGGCAAGAACATTGACGGTCGTCCGGAGTTTCGGAAAATGCTTGAAGACATTGAATCCGGTAAGGATGATGTTGATTTTGTCCTCGTATTCAAACTCTCACGTTTCGGACGCAATGCTGCGGATGTACTGGGCTCCCTGCAACGAATGCAGGACAACGATGTGAATCTGATCTGCGTCGAAGATGGGATCGACAGTTCCAAGGACAGCGGCAAGCTGATGATCTCCGTTCTGTCTGCTGTCGCGGAAATCGAACGTGAAAACATCCTTGTTCAGACAATGGAAGGACGCAGACAGAAAGCACGCGAGGGAAAATGGAACGGCGGGTTTGCTCCGTACGGATACGAGCTGGTTGACGGTGAACTTCTGATCGCAGAGGATGAAGCGGAAATCATCCGCATCATCTTTGATAAATTTGTCCATACAACAATGGGGGTATCGTCCATCGCCACCTATCTGAATCAGCAGGGATATGTCAAGAAAAAGCGGCAGAACAATACGCTGGATATGTTCTCCGCAAATTTTGTCAAAAAAGTTCTGGACAATCCGATCTACTACGGCAAAGTCGCATATGGACGCCGAAAAAATGAAAAAATCCCCGGAACCCGAAACCAGTATCATGTCGTCAAGCAGGAGTCCTACCCTGTTTATGACGGAATTCACGAAAGTATTGTTCCGGAAGAACTCTGGATGCAGGCACAGAAAAAACGGCAGGAAACCGGCGTAAAGTGTGAAAAAACACACAGTCTGGATCACGAAAATATTCTCTCCGGCATCCTGCGCTGTCCGGTCTGCGGAAGCGGTATGTACGGCAATGTCAACCGCAAGCGAAAAAAGGACGGTAGTGCATACAAAGATTATTACTATTACGCCTGCAAGCACCGCAGAGTGGTGGATGGTCATAACTGCGGATACAAGAAGCAGTGGGGACAGGAAAAAGTGGATGCTGCCGTAGAGGAAGTAATCAAGAAACTCGTACAGAATCCGAAGTTCGAGCAGGCAATCCGCGAAAAGATCGGAGCACGCATTGATACAGGCGAGCTGGAAAA
>JBGVOJ010000171.1:0-1046 GCA_045126415.1 Eubacteriales bacterium
TGTACCCCCGTCGGCGCACCGTCCACCGTATGGTTCCAGCCGCCGCGTGAGAATATCCCGATCGAAGAGCTGCATTTCGAATTTGACGAAAACAATCCGTACTTCCGCCGCGTCATGAATGTGTACGAAGCGGCGATGGAACAGTGGCACGGACAGGTCGTTGTCGGCATGGTCGATATGGGCGGCATCATGGACGTGCTGCAGAGCTTCCGCGGTGCGGAAAACCTGCTCATGGATCTGTACGACAGTCCCGACGAAGTCCTCCGCTGCGTCCGCGAAATTCAGGAACTGTGGTTCGTCTATTACGACAAAATCAACGCGATGATGGCACCGGAAGCGCGCGGATATTCCCAGTGGTACAATCTCTATGGCGAGGAACCCGGGTACATCCTCCAGAGCGACTTCTCGTACATGATCGGACCGGATATGTTCCGTACCTTTGTCGCGCCGGAGCTTGCATCGTCCGCCGCACGGATCACAAACGCCGTCTACCACATGGACGGCATCGGACAGATCGCGCACCTCGACCAGCTTCTGGCAATCAAGGACATCAAGGGGATTCAGTGGGTTCACGGCTCCGGTACGCCCGCACTCCAGAACTGGGACGAACTTCTGGAAAAAATCCTCGCGTCCGGCGTGAAGCTGCTGTCGTGCAATCAGCATTCCGACGGCACGCCGACCGAACTGTCGAAGAAAAATCCCGGTCAGCACCGCTACGGCGACTGGTATTTCCGCGCGGACGAACCCGATAAGGTGAAGGCTTACGCCGCGCAGTTCGGCATGGAGGTGGACGTTTGATGAAGATTGAGGCAAAGAATCTTACGCGCTCGCCTGCGCTGGTGTTCTTTCTGATTATGGGGATACGGAGCGTTTATACCCTCTCGGTCACTCTTTCCCACATTCTTCCGAAAAACGGTCTTGACTGGAGTATTATTTCTTCTGTAATGTCTACCTTTACCCCGTTCATCATTGCCGCCGCACTGTTTTTCCGGATTCCGAAACTGCTGTATCTTTCCAGTGCAGTTTCCGTCGTTCTGATACTCTGC
>JBGVOJ010000172.1:0-5270 GCA_045126415.1 Eubacteriales bacterium
GTCTCCGCAAACATTGGCGCGGCTCATCTATCTTGAAACATATATCGGATATGCTAACCAAACCAACAAAAGCCGGAACAAACTGATGAAAACTCAAAAAACACAGATGAGACGTGAAGATTTGCCGGAAGTGCTGAAGGTTTCTCGTTCGTTGGCAGATGAGTTTTGGAACGAAGTCAGCCCGAAATACGTTACAGCAGATGATGAAGGTCTTCTGTACAGCAATTCGGAAGTCTTTATCCGTGGTGCGTTGAAGCGGAAGGAATACACAGCGTATCAGAAGTTCTACAGGGATGGAATTCAGTCGGTCTATCTCTCGCTCAAACCTTCCAAACATCGGTATCTGGGGTATGTGTATCAAATGCTCCGGTTCGTCAACTTTGAGTTTAACGTCCTATGTTTCAATCCTGACGAAACCAATAAGGATAGGATCGAACCCATGACTGTTCGACAGTTCTGTGAGGAGATAGGTTTCAATGTGTCCAATTGGTGCAGGTTGGAAAACGTATATAGAAATCTACGTTTTAAGGTCGGTGACAACTTGGAGAAATTCTGCGCGTTTGTGACCGACGGCGGCAACAAAGCGGATATGAGGATCATCGTCAATCCGCGTATCATCTATGGCGGTACGGACTATCAGAAGGTTGGCGCATTAGACATCATTTTCCGGTGATTTACTCGTCATTTCGTGGACAGGCATAAATAGCGATTTTGTTAAAAAAGTGCCTAAAATCGGCTGAAAATGCACAAAAACAGGGCATTTTACGGCATTTATTGTGGTTTTTATGAGATTCGTAAACTACAAATTACTCGTCATTTCGTGGATAGTATGAGTTACCATAAAATGGATATTATTGACTGTTTTGAGCATGAAAAATTCCGATGACATCGAAAAACGTTACGCTTGATATTGGATATAATTGGTAATTCTTACAGGTGGATTACCTCTCTTCTATAGATATGACACACGCAAACAACAATGTCCGATGTCGGTGATAACTATGATGAATTGGTAGGTCGGATATTGTTGGGCGCGTCAGCAGAAGGGAATGCCAACAGCAGGAGAACTTCATATATATTTGGAGTGGTTGGTGTTCCCGATGCTGGACGATGATGTTATATCGGTATGGCTATCCGCGCTACACATCCCCAAACGCTGCACAGATGCCCTCTCGACGAATTTAAAGTAATACGCTTATTGGGTACTGTTCCGCTTGCACTCTACGTCAACAGGTGACTGTTTAGCGGCGATCAGATGTAGCCCGTTGACGCTTCGTGACGAGTGCTATTATTTCAAATATCAATGTAAGTTTATGGGCAATGTTGTAAGAAGGAATAGTCGGGCTGGGAAAAAAAGATAGATGGTTGGGCACGGCATTACGCGAACTACAGAAAATAAAAAAATCCGCTATGCGTTAGCGGTGAAATGAGGTCTTATTGAGCAGACATTACACGGATGAAGAAATTGAAAAAGCAAAAAGTATCAATATGCTCCTGTTTTTAGAGGATCATCTTTGCATGGAGTTTAACGTGAAAGGCGGGGAATACGTCTCCCGACAACATCCCAGTCTTTCCGTCAATCAGGATTGTAAACGTTGGTATTGGCATAGTCACAACTGCGGCGGCGGGAATGCAGTCGATTTTCTTATGTATATAGAGGGCATGAAGTTTACGGATGCGATAGGATTCCTGCTGAACGGATACACGGGGTATTGCGAGGATCATGAAAAAACAGTTGTTCGGTCGGAGCATAACCATGAAGGACAACGATGCTGTTTTCTTTCCCAGCCCGAGAAATCTTCTTCTTACAAGCGGCTGTATGCTTACCTAATTCAGACGCGGAAAATTGACAAAGAGATAGTTCAATCCCTTGTGGACGATCACAAAATATATCAGGATATACATGGGAATGTTGTTTTCTGCGGATATGATGAGAATGGTGTGATGAGATACGCCACATTACGCGGAACCCTCTCAAATTCAGCCAAACCATTCCGGCATGATGCTTCCGGAAGCGATAAACGGTATGCTTTCCGCTTTGGGGACGATTCCGGCGATACGGTTTATGTTTTCGAGGCGGCTATAGATGCAATGTCCCATGCTACGCTTGCTCTGCAAAATGACGGCAGATGGTGGGAACGGTCGCGGTTAGCATTGGGCGGCGTGACTGATGCGGCACTTGAAGAATATCTCCGTACACATCCGCATACTAAACGGATTGTGATTTGCACGGATAACGATGACACGGGGAATGGTGCCGCTGAACAGATGATGCAGAAATATAGTGAGCTTGGTTATGCTGTCGAGAGGGAACTTTCTACGGACGATAAAGATTTTAACGAGATGCTGATGAAAAAATACAAATGATAATATCGAAAACGAGGAATGTGTTATGAAGAAAATTAATGCTGTAATCAATATCAGTTTTGATATCACCCGCCGCTGTAATATGAACTGCAATTTTTGTTGTAAAGGACGGTCACAGGAGCAGGACATCACCAAAGACATCATCGATAAAACCTTTGACGAACTTCACGGGAATTCGATTGGTGTCCTGCGTATGTTCGGAGGAGAACCATTCTTGTCTCCTGAAATGGTCGAGTATATTGTAGATCAAATTATTTCGCGCGGGGTTTTGGTCGGTCATATCCAAATCAATACCAACGGTACAATTTTAAATCCTGTTATACGGGATTCGTTGGAGAAGGTAACGCGGTATATTTCTGACAAATATTCTAAGCATGAGGCAAAAGAAAGTATTTTTTGCGAAGTGATCGTTAGCACTCTTAAACATGATATTTCTGATGATGAAATTGAAAGTACCCTCGCATACTATAACCGAAATAAGGTGAAGGGTTTCCAATGTCGCCGAGATGTTGAGAACCGAAACGTTGCCATGCAACTTGCTTTGCGCGGAGATGCACTCACCAATCATAAACTATTGTTGTCGAATCCTGTCTCGATCAGCCAGACCCGCCTTCGGATGAATGAGTTTGATTTTTTCGAAGATTTCTGCTGCGAAAAAGAAGGCGAAAATAACTTTTCATATTTTGTGTTCGTCGATAAATCAATTACTATTTCAACAAACGGTGATGTTTATGTGGGCTGTTCTGCGCCGTGGGTTGACATCAACAAGTTGAAAATGTTTAATATCATGGATTGCAAAAGCGATTTTCTGCAAAAAATCAGCGAATTCTGTTGGAGATATCCGATAAACGAGAGAATCAAGATGATTCGTGAACAGTGTTTGACGGCTGAATGGTGTCTTAAACACGGATATCAGCTTGCCGATGTTGATGCTACAACGTATAGAACGCTAACGTTGCTTGTTGATATTTCAAGGAAACAGGAAGAGATTGCAAAAGGTCTACATGATTCCTATCCTGATTTAATCCATACGGAAGTTGATACCCTTGCTTCTGTTCAAGTTGCTATAGAATTATATGAACTTGGATTTGAACGTAAATTTGTCCAAATGTATCTTGAATTTTGCACTAAACTTCCGCAAGAATCATCTTCACCTCAATTGATCCAGTACCGTAAAGATTACATTCACAAAATCTATAATCGTATGTCAAAGATGGCATAAGAGCAACGCTTAGATAGTCTGGCGTTTGGCTCGAATGTCAGGCTGTCTGGAATTCCGATATCATCGAAAAACGTGTACTGACTTTCATGAAGATACTTTTTTGGAGAATTGCGATATTATCGGAATTTGTTGGGGTATTTTCAAGCATATTTTCGGAGAATTAGCGGTTTCGGGAAAAATTCACAAAATAATTATTAAATAACTATATTATGCAAAGAAAACGGGGGTATACCATCAAATGCAGTATACCTCCGCACAGGAGAAAAAATTGAGAAAAATACTTGAATGCAAACGAATCTGGAGTTATAATGGACGTGCGGTAATTGCTGTCACCAATGAAAAGGAGGTCGCACGATGAACAGAGTGACGGCAAATCTTACAACGAAAAGTGATAGATACTATGTGGTGGTCAGTTGGTATGAATCCGGGAAGCGCAAACAAAAGTGGATCAATACCGAACTGTCTACATTGGGGAACAACAAACGCAAGGCAGAACAGAAGCGGCTTGAAATTCAGCGTGAATGGGAAGATAAGGTATCTCCCGAGAATTACGAATCCATTTCAGTTTCAGATTATCTGAAAAAATGGCTCGAGGAAACGAAACATACGGTTAGCGAAAGTACATATTGGTCATACCGTAATACGATTCACAGTGTCATTTGTCCTTATTTTGAGGAACGTGGAATCATGTTATCTGATTTGAAAACCTACCAGATTCAAGAATTTTACAACTACAAGATGGAGCATGATGGTGTAACTGCAAATACGGTACATCATTATCATGCCAATCTTTCCAAAGCATTAAAATATGCGGTCAAAACCGAACGTTTGAAAAGTAATCCGGCTGTGAATGTCGATCTCCCAAAGAAGCAGAAGCACATTGCAGATTTTTATACTTCTGATGAACTTCGGACGGTTATCAATGGTGCTATGGGAACTGCACTTGAAACGCCAGTGTTATTGGCTGCATGGTTTGGGATGAGGCGCGGCGAAATTATTGGTCTAAAATGGGAGTGTATCGACTTTGAAAACAAAACCCTCCCAATCATCGGTACGATGAAAGACAAGGGGGAACATGGTGTACAACTCATGGGACAGTGGTATGAATCAACAGCTAAAACAGCTTCTTCTCTTCGCACTTTTCCGATGCACTCAACGGCAGTCGAATATTTTCAGCAGTTGAAAGAACAGCAGAATGAAAACAAAAAAAATCCGAACTATAATCACGCATGGGATGACTTTGTCTGCGTTCGTGAAACGGGAGAATTACTTCGTTTGGAATACGTTTCAAGATCATTTCCTAAACTGTGTGAAAAATGCGGTCTGCGAAAGATTGGGATTCATGAACTTCGCCATTCTAACATCAGTTTACTGTTAGAGAACGGCGCGAGTATGAAAGAACTTCAAGAATGGGCGGGGCATGGTAGCTATGGAACAACGGCGAATATTTACAGTCATCTCCAGGCGAAAAGCAAGCTGAAATTATCAGACTCTTTGGAAAAGGCGTTGTGTTAGAAGCCTGTTAGAAAGTTAAATGTAGAAATTACAGCGGATTCAGATTTCTGATATTTTTTGTGCGATTTGTATGAAAAAACAAAGAAAACCGCCCGGACGATTGTCCAGACGGTGTTTCTTTTGAACAGCGGTATAGGGATTCGAACCCCAACATACAGAGTCAGAG
>JBGVOJ010000173.1:0-4001 GCA_045126415.1 Eubacteriales bacterium
CCTGCGTGAATCGTCCGCACATACATCATTTTATTATAAACATTACATACTATAAATTCCTGTAAATTCCTGTAACTATTGTTAAACACAGAGGTTCAACATGAACAGCAAAGCATTATATACCCTCGAATTCAATAAAATCCTCGAACAGCTCGCCGAACTTGCGGAAACCGAAGGCGCGGCTGAACTGGCACTCCGTCTGACACCGTCCTCGGATATCGAAAAAGTCCGGAAGATGCAGCAGAGAACCACCGACGCGAAAACCCTTATCGGTATGAAGGGCGCACCTTCCTTTGGGCGCGTCAAGGACATCCGCCCGACCATCGAACGCGCGGAAAAGGACGCAATCCTCTCCCTGCGTGAACTCCTCGACTGTGCCGCCGTCCTCCGTACCGCGCGCGGTCTGGTCGACTACGTCAAAGGTGAGCGCACACCCGAAACCACCCTTGCCGAAATTTTTGAACGTCTCCAGCCGAACCGTCATCTGGAGGAAAAGATCAGCCGCTCTATTCTCGCGGAAGACTTTGTCGCCGACGAAGCCAGTCCCGAACTCGGTGAGATCCGCCGGAAGATCCGCCAGACCAACAGCAAGATCAAGGACATGCTCCAGAAATACGTTTCCGGTCAGTCCAAGTACCTGCAGGAAAACATCGTCACCACCCGCGGCGGACGCTTCGTTATCCCGGTCAAGGCGGAATACCGCAGTGAGGTCAAGGGTCTGATCCACGACACTTCCCAGTCCGGCGCGACGCTCTTCATCGAGCCGATGAACGTCGTCGAAGCGAACAACGAACTCCGCGAACTCGAAAGCAAGGAAACCCACGAAATCGAACGCATTCTCCGCGACCTTTCCGCCGGTGTTGCCGTATCGGGAACCGCGATCATTCTCAATTACCTCAATATCACGGAACTCGCGTTCATTTTCGCCTGCGCCGCGCTGTCCTACAAAATGGATGCGTCGCCTGCTCATATTTCCGAGAAAAAGAAAATCGAGCTGTACCGCGCCCGTCACCCTCTTCTTGACCCGAAGACAGTCGTTCCGATCACGGTATCCCTCGGACGCGATTATAAAATGCTCGTCATCACCGGTCCGAATACCGGCGGTAAAACGGTCACGCTCAAAACACTCGGTCTTCTGACTCTCATGACACAGGCAGGTCTTCACATCCCCGCAGAAGATACCTCCTCCGTCGGTGTGTTTGATGAAGTGTTCTCCGATATCGGCGACGAACAGAGCATCGAACAGTCCCTGTCCACGTTCTCGTCCCACATGAAGGGGATCGTCTCCATCATTGATAATATGACCGAGGATTCCCTTGTCCTGTTCGACGAACTCGGCTCCGGTACCGACCCGGTCGAAGGTGCCGCAATTGCCATGGCGATCCTCGAGGAAACACGCATTACCGGAACCCTCTGCGCGGCGACCACGCACTATGCCGAACTCAAGGCCTACGCACTGGAAACCGAAAATGTCACCAACGCATCCTGTGAATTCGACGTCGCGACGCTCCGCCCGACCTATCGTCTGATCGTCGGTACCCCCGGCAAGTCCAATGCGTTCGCCATCGCGGAAAAACTTGGTCTGTCTCCGGTGATCGTCAAGCGTGCCGGACAGTTTGTGGATACCGGTTCCCGCAACTTCGAAGCCGTCCTCGAAAAGCTCGAACGGACGAGAAGCGAACTGGAAGCGGAAAAAGCCGCTGCCGAAAAGTCTTCCCGTGAATTTGAAGAATACCGCAAGAAAGCGGAGGCGGAACTCGCGAAAAAGCTCGCCGGTGCGGAAAAAGAAGCCGAAAACATGCGCAAGAAGGCGGAAGAACTTCTTTCCGGTGCCCGCGCAACGAGCGATTACGTTTTCTCGCAGCTTGAAGAAGTCAAAAAGCAGCGCGATTCCGAACGTCTCGGCGAAAAACTCGCGGAAGCAAAGAAATCCGTCCGCCAGAAGGTGCGCGATTATGAAAACAGCAGCAGCCCCGTGACCAGTGCGCCGGTGGACGAAGATTACGTTCTCCCGCGCGATCTTATCAAGGGTGACCGTGTTGTCCACCGTACGCTCGGTACGCAGGGAACTCTTCTTGACAATCCCGACAAGAGCGGCAATGTCAACGTCAGCATGGGCGCGATCAAGATGCGCGTATCAGTCAGAGACCTCAAGCTCATCGAAGGCGCGGAAAGCGAAGCCAAGGCTGCGGCAAGACGCCAGTCCAACATCCGTACCGCCGTTACAAAGAATTTCAAGCCCGAATGTGACGTCCGCGGCATGATCGGCGACGAAGCATGGTTCGTGGTCGACCGTTACCTTGACGACGCGATCGTTGCCGGAATCAAGAGCGTGACCATCATCCACGGCAAGGGAACCGGTGCGCTCCGCAATGCTCTCTGGAACAGATTCAAGAGCGACAGCCGCGTGAAATCCTACCGCCCCGGTCAGTACGGCGAAGGCGATTACGGTGTTACAGTGGTAGAAATGTAAGGCGTTTCCCGGAATACGGAGAAAAAAAGCGCGCTTTTTGATAAATTTTGCTTGCGAAATTTTTAAAAGTAAATAAAATTCATTCGTATTCCATTGAAAAAAGCACAGGGAAATGTTATAATAATACAGAAAATTTTTATATCCGTGAAACCATTGGAGGCAACTATGGTAAAATACAGATTCAGCGCATTTGCCGATGAATATTCTTCGGTGTTCGATGAACAGATCGAAGGGCTGATCGCAAACAAAGTGAGAATGATCGAACTTCGCGGTGTCGACGGAATCAACGTATCCGATCTCACCCCGATTCAGGCGGCGGACGTTCACAAGAAGCTTGAATCGGCAGGCATCGCCGTATCCGCAGTCGGTTCTCCGCTCGGTAAGATCAAGATCACCGATTCCATGGAAGAGCACATCGAAAAGGTCAAGAATACCTGTGAAATCGCCGGAATTCTCCAGACCCCCAGAATCCGTATGTTCTCCTTCTA
The DNA here is from genome assembly GCA_045126415.1 of Eubacteriales bacterium. Taxonomy (GTDB): domain Bacteria; phylum Bacillota; class Clostridia; order Oscillospirales; family CAG-272; genus UMGS1696. Next base: position 2,962 of record JBGVOJ010000173.1, read on the forward strand.
CATTCCGGACGGAAAGTACGACGAATACCGCAACGAAGTTATCGAACGTCTCGGCATCATGCTTGATATCGCAGACGAATACGGTGTCAAGATGTGCCACGAAAACGAACGCGGCATCTACGGCGATAACGCGGACCGCTGCCTCGAACTCCTGAAGGAATTCGACGGTCGTCTCGGCTGCGTGTTCGATCCCGCCAACTTCATCATCTGCGGCGTCGAACCCTTCCCGTACGCATATGAACTTCTGAAGACCCATATCACCTACATGCACATCAAGGATGCACTCCGCAACGGTACGATCGTTCCGGCAGGCCAGGGTATCGGCGGCATTCCGGAAATCCTTGCGGTCATCAATAAAGTACACACCGGCGACTTCATCCTCACCGTCGAACCGCACCTCCGTGTCTTTGCGGGGCTGGACAAGCTCGGCAACGACACCAAGGTCGCAAACGCATATGCGACTTCGGCAGAGGCTTTCGCCGCAGCAATTACCAACCTTCGTTACTGCATCCCGAGAAACGCAGAACAGGGTTGATCATCAGGAAAGGACTTGATTCTTATGGCTCACAAGAAAATGCTCGCCATCGACCTCGGCGCATCCAGCGGACGCGGAATCATCGGGAAGTTTGACGGCGAAAAGATCACACTGGAAGAAATCCACCGCTTCTCCAACGATCCGGTAATGCTGCCCACCGGTTTCTACTGGGATACTCTCCGTATCCTGTTCGAAATCAAGACGGCGATCCTGAACGCATCGCACGCAGGCGGCGTGGATACGATCGGTATCGACACCTGGGGCGTTGACTACGGCTACCTCGACAAGAACGGCGCGCTTCTTTCCAACCCCTATAACTACCGTGACGTCCGTACCGAAGGTATTCAGGACTATGTCTTCGAAAAGTATGCTCCTCTCAGCGAAATCTACGGCGTAACCGGCATCCAGTCCCTCAACCTCAACTCCATTTATCAGATCGCGGCAGACCTCCGCGACCATCCGTGGGTTGTCGAAAATGCGGAAACCATGCTGTTCATGCCCGACC
>JBGVOJ010000174.1:0-34636 GCA_045126415.1 Eubacteriales bacterium
CCCCCGCCCCGCCCCCCCCCCCCCCCCCCCCCCCCCCCCCCCCCCCCCCCCCCCCCCAGAAAAATCTAATTAATTATGCCCATACGCGTCTACGTCAAGACCGTCAAGAACACGGGAGGTGTCGTTGACGACTTTGTCGACGAGGTCGTTGGTGGTGTAGAATTCGCCGGCGCCGTTGACGACAACGAAGATTTTACCGGTGCTGAGCTTGTCGGTGGAGCTTGCGTAGTATTCGTAGAACTTGTATTCGTACTCGTCACCGTCGGTGTTTTCGTACGTCATCGTGAGAACGAGACGGCTGTCGTCCGCCATCAGGGCTGCGCGGTCTTCTGCAGAGAGAAGCGCGTATTCCTGATTCGTGATATTCAGCATCGTCTTGTAGTATTCACGGAAGTTCTTGACTTCGGCGTTCGGGATTTCCACGCCGCTGTTCATTTCCTTGACGTCCAGAACCGCGTTGCCTTCCGCGTCCGTATTGTGCGTCAGACGGTAATCCACGTCCACCTTGTCGTTCTTGAGCGTAATGCGGGAAACTTCGGCGATGTTGACAAAGAACGGGGTCGGGAAGATCCACGCGAACGTGTCGTCGGACAGCCATCCGAGCTTTTCGTTCGATACCTTGCAGATGATGTTGTAGCCGAACAGGTTCGAGGTCGCGTAGAACGTGCCGTCCTTCTGTTCTTCGGAAGCGAAGATGAAGAACTGGTAGTCTTCAAACGTGTACGCGATCGTGTACGCCGGTTCTGCCAGACCGTACTGTTCGAGTTCCTCGTCGGTCGGCATGAAGCATTCGACGGAATCGCCTTCCAGAGCGATGAAGTTGTACAGGATCTGGAAGTACAGATTGTCGTTCGCTTCATAGTAGACGCCGTCACCGCCGCCTTCCGGAAGCGGATAGGTCATCTTGATTTCCGTGATTGCATCCGGATTCTTCTTCTGATCGTCCGGAACACGCTGGATGTGTACAAACAGATCTTCGCCGTGCCATACGGAGAAGTTGTCCGCGAAGAAGTAGTCGTTCTGGGACATACCTGCGGTCAGCAGGGGCTGCAGGAGAACCTTCGCCGGCTGCAGAATCGTGGATTCGAGGGTGTTGCTGACGATGTACGCCGCGTCACGGTCCGCGTACTTCACGTAGTAGCCGCCTTCGGTCACGAGTGCGTCACCGACGTACATCGTGAACTTTTCGCCGAGGGTGGAGGTTACCGTCCACGATGCCTGCGGATCGTCCAGACCGTATTCCGCGAGCTGTTCGGGCGTCAGATCGGTTGCCACACGCATCATCGCGGTCGGCGTGCCGGAGGATACCACCAGACTGGAGAAAATCTCCGGGTCAAAGCTCAGTCCGGGGCAGCCTTCGAGCTGGAACGCGTCGGACGCGTCGCGGTATACCTTGTACCCGCCGTACTCGTTCGTGACTTCAATGGACTGAATTTCCGAACGTTCGAGCGGATCGAAAATATAGATGTTGGTGGTCTTCGCCGTCACCTGAACTTCGCCCGGAAGCAGTTCCTGCGTCACCGTACCGTCATCCGTTACCGCTACCAGCGGACGGATCACAGCAAAATACGCAATTACCATGACAACGAACAGCACACCAAAAATGATAATAAGCTGTTTCTGTTTCTTAATCATATTCAAACAACGTCTTTCTAACGGTTAATTCATATAACTCCACCTTTGGAAAATCAAAATTCTTTTCCCAGATGGAAGCTTTTTGAAAGGGGTTTGGGGAAAACTTTTTCTCGAAAAAGTTTTCCCCAAGAAACTCAATTTCTTAGCTATGCTTACGCTTGGTGATAACCACAGCACCCGCAATACCGAATACCAGCGGGAGAACGGTGGTCATAGCCACGGTCCAGCGGTTGGATTCGGCAGTGGTGATGGTGATTTCATCGTCGTCGAACGGCTTGCGTTCGAGCTTGGACAGAACGCGTTCACGGCCGATCGCCTTCATCGCGGAGCCGATGATGTCGTCGTTCGCGTAGGCGTTGGATTCGAGGTAGCTGCCGTTCGCGAAGGTCGGGGAGCCTGCCGCCATCACGTAGGAGTAGTAGTATTCGTTGTCCACGATTCTGGTTTCGCGGGAGATCGTCACAAGGTTGTAGGAGTCGGTGCCGGTTACGATGCCGCCTTCCATCTGTTCCGCGGTGTCATAGGACTTCAGAACAGCGGAAACGTCGCGGGAACCGTTCAGACCGCCGCCGGTTTCCCAGAGAATGTTGATCGGAGCCGCCTTGCGGATGATGGTCTTCGGAGGCGTTGCGAGGTTGTTCAGGTCGCTGTAGATGGACGCGCCGAGGGTGTCCTTCTGGTATTCCGCGATGATGGAGTAGCCGTCCACGGACATCGCGTGATCCATGTCACGGATGGTGGTGTCCGCTACGTAGGAAATACCCCATTCTTCCAGGAATTCGTTCAGGTTGGTCAGGTTGGAGACGTTTTCCGGGGATTCAAACACGAGGATTGCCGCGTAGTTGTCGAGCAGCTTGTCCAGCTTTTCGATTTCGTTCTTGGATTCGTCTTCCGCTTCCGCGCCGATGAAGTCGTAAATCGGGTCATAGATGACAAGGATACGGCAGTCTTCGCTCAGTTCTTCCTGCGCGAGGTTCACGGGAGTGACTTCAAAGCCGTTGTCATAGAACTGCTGCATGAGGTATGCGGCACTTGCAAGGTCTTCGCCGTGCTCGGTGGTGAAGGAAACAACCGGCTGTTCGGTCTGCGTTACCTGCATGATACCGGACATCATCTTGTTTTCACCGAAGTATGCCCATACGGTGGACGGGTCGGAGAGGTCGCTGAAGCTGAAGAACGCTTCCGCGGTGAATACACGGACTTCGCCGCCGCTTTCGATAACAACGGAGTCGGTGTCGATGTCGGTCGCTGCGGTCTGGTAGAATTCACGGAAGAACGAGGGGTTCTTCAGAACGTCCACACAGTCAACATGGACGTTCTTGAATTCTTCTTCGAGCTGGAGCGCGGTCGTGTAGATGTACTTCATGTAGCCGGAGTTCTGACCGGTCATGAGCACGTCGGGTTCGCTTGCAAAATAGATGTTCACGTCGCTCTTGATGTCGGACATGATTTCCTTCGCTTCGTCGGACAGCGTGAAGAGCTGTTCTTCGGTCATGTCGATGTACCACATGTACTTGGACGCAAGCGCGGTGAAGATGATATTGAAAATGACGACGATCGCAATGAACGCGACAGTGAACGCGGTTGCGACGGAGCCGTACTTGAATTTTCTGCTTCTGAGATAGGTGTTGTTTGTCATCGGGGTTCCTCCGGATTACGCATAGCGTCTTCTCTCGTAGATGCGGACGGAAAGGAAGAGGAAGACCGCGGTGATCGAGAGGTAGTAAACGGTGGCGGCAATGTCAAAAATGCCGTTGGTGAAGTTGACGTAACGGGAATAAACGGAGATCCAGTTGAGGATGTAGCGGATGAAGTAGGTGTCGATCAGGTTGTTGAAAATCGCCGCAACGGCAAAGCCGAGCAGGATCGCCATCGTGCCGATGGATGCGGTGACGGTGCTTTCGGTGAGGGTCGATACGAAAATACCGACGGAGATGAAGCACATGCCGATGAGGAGCATCGCGATCAGACAGCCGGCCGCCTTGCCGACGTTGGGTTCACCGTAGCCGAAGAGGGGCAGGTAGTAGAGGCAGCTCACAAGAACGGTACCCGCAAACATGGTGAACGCGGCGAGGAACTTTGCCATGATCATCGACGTGATTGATATGGGAGCCGTCAGAAGGAGCTGCTCGGTACGGGTTCTGCGTTCTTCCGCAAAGGTACGCATGGTCAGCAGCGGAACAATAACGATGTAGCCGAAGATCATCAGCTGGAAGTAGCCGGAAACGTCGGACGTACCGGACTGCAGCGTGCCGACGGCAAACATGAAACCGGATACGGCAAGGAATACCGCGATGAACACGTATCCGAGCGGGGTCGTGAAGTACCCGCGCATTTCTTTCTTGTAAATAGCAAACATTGGTGTAAACTCTCTTTTGTGTTGATTTTTCGCGGGAAAACCTTTTTGCAAAAAGGTTTTCCCGCACCCTTTCCAAAAAACTTTATACTGGAAAAGGGAATGTGGAAAATGCAAATTTTTCGTTCGGTCTGCACCCAAACTTTGTTAATCCATTTCGTTTGAAAGTTTTTGAAGATGGGGTCCGGGGAAGAAACTTTTCTCAAAAAGTTTCTTCCCCGGGAAAATAATTCCTTATCTTCCCATGTCCATGATCTTGATGAAGACTTCTTCGAGGTTCATGCCGAGAGGTTCCATGCCGATCATGGGGTAGTTCTTTTCGCTGAGTGCGTAGAAGACGGGCTTGCGGACGTCCACGCCCTTTTCCGCTTCCACGAGGTAGGTGTAGCTGTCGAGTTCGCGTTCGCCGGTCAGTTCCACGGAGATAACGCCCGGGATGTCCTGCAGGAGTGCCTGGATTTCGCGCTGCGGGCCGCAGATCTTCAGGCTGTAGCGGCGGTTTTCTTCGACAACGCGGGTGATGTTTTCCGTGCGTTCGTCCGCGATGATCTTGCCTTCGTTGATGATGATGATGCGGTCGCAGACGGACTGTACTTCGGACAGGATGTGCGTCGAGAGAATGACGGTGTGGCTCTGGCCAAGGTTACGGATAAGGTTGCGGATCTCAATGATCTGCTTCGGGTCAAGACCGACCGTCGGTTCGTCGAAAATGATGACCGGCGGGTTGCCGACGAGGGCCTGCGCAATGCCGACACGCTGCTTGTAACCCTTCGACAGGTTCTTGATCAGACGGTTCTTGACGTCTTCGATCTTCGTTACCTGACGGATTTCGGCGATGTGGCGTTCGCGGTTGAGCTTGCAGCCCTTGATTTCGTAAACGAAATTCAGGTATTCGTTGACGGTCATGTCGATGTAGAGCGGGGGCTGTTCCGGAAGGAAGCCGATCAGCTTCTTCGCTTCGTTCGGGTTTTCGAGAATGTCGATGCCGCCGACCTTCGCTTCGCCCGAGGTGGACGAGAGATAGCCGGTCAGAATGTTCATCGTGGTCGACTTGCCAGCGCCGTTCGGCCCGAGGAAGCCCACGATTTCGCCCTTGCCGACCTTGAAGCTGATGTCGTCAACGGCGAATTTGGTGCCATAGTTCTTTACCAGATTGTTTATTTCAATCATACGGATACTCATTTCCTCCGATTTTTGGTATATCGGATGTACTTTTTTGCATTTAGTAGATTATATCACAGAATTATAAATAAATCTTGAACAATACCACATTTCGGGATGTTTTATGTGATTTTTACGTGAAAATTAAACAAAGAATACTTGAAAAAATACGAACGTCATCCCTCACCGGATGCCGATGCCGGCACCGTGGACGCCGCGCTTTCCGGCGGTCGCACGATGGGAATAATAAACATCGCTCATGCACATTGTGCAGTCGGGGGATACGTCGATTTTCTCCGGTGCAACCCCGGCTTCCGTGAGAATTTCCATGTTCATGGATGTAAGATTCGCGTGATGTTTCGTTTTTCCTTCGGGGATCGTGATATGTCTTCCGGCAAATTCCGTGCCGCACAGTCCGCAGATCGTCTCAAAAAAGTCCGCGCCGACTTCGTAGCAGCAGTACCCGATGTGCGGCCCGATCGCCGCGCGGATTGTCGGAAGTTCACAGCCCAGCGAGAGCATCTGCCGTACCGCTTCCGCCGCAATCCCGGCAACCGTCCCGCGCCATCCCGCGTGAACCGCCGAAACAACCGGACGTCCGTCCGCACGCAGTCCCGCAAGCAGGATCGGCACGCAGTCCGCCGCACGCGCAATCGGAATCACGCCGGATTCGCAGGTCACAAACCCGTCACCGTCCCCGCCGCGCGGGATCGAGTAACCCTCACCCGCATTGTCCCGCGTCAGCACACGTACCTTCGCCGAGTGAATCTGATGCAGCGTTACCGTTGCGTCACCGCCGTATGCGCCGCCCGAAACCGTCCGCGCAAAGATGTCGAAATTCTCCCGCACAACGTCCGCAGGATCCCCCAGATCATGCGAAAGATTCAGCGTCGCCGTATGCGGCAGAACACTTTTCCCGCCCATACGGGTCGAAAAACCGTGAAAAATCCCCGGAATTTCATCAATCAGCGAAGATTTCCGTAAAATACCGTCAGCATAAAACATAAATAAAAATCCTCAGAAAAACAAAAAATCCGCAGCTCACTCTTCCGAGCGACCTGCACCCAACTTCGTCAATTCATTTTGTTTAAAGTTTTTTGGAAAGGGGTTCGGGGAAAACTTTTTTTCAAAAAAGTTTTCCCCGAGAAACTCTATTTACTTTAAATCAATCACGGATTCGTCCCACATATCGGGTGCGTCGTAGCCGAGGAAGTTGACGACGGTTGCCGCTACGTTGGAGAGACCGAATGCGCCGTCCTTCTTTACCGTATAAGCGTTCTTTGCTACGTTGTCGTAGATGATGAACGGTACGGGATTGAGGGTGTGGCTGGTCTTGGACTTCATGGAGCCGTCTTTGTTGCGCTTGATCGCGCCGGTCTTCTTGTCGAGTTCCGCCATTTCGTCCGCGTTGCCGTGGTCTGCGGTGATCAGAGCTACCGCACCGACCTTGTCAACAACAGCGAGAATACGTGCGAGCTGGAGGTCGAGGGCTTCCACGCCGCAGATGGTCGCTTCGAGGCTGCCGGTGTGACCGACCATGTCGCCGTTCGGGAAGTTTACACGGAGGCAGTCGTACTTGCCGGATTCGAGCGCTGCGATGAGACGGTCGGTGATTTCCGCGCACTTCATCCACGGGCGCTGTTCGAAGGGAACGATGTCGGACGGGATTTCTTCGTAGGTTTCGAATTCTTCGGAGAACTTGCCGCTGCGGTTGCCGTTCCAGAAATAGGTAACGTGACCGTACTTCTGGGTTTCGGAGATCGCATACTGGCTGATCTTCATATCCGCGAGGTATTCACCCATGGTGTTGGTGATTTCCGGCGGGGAAACGAGGTACTTGGACGGAATGTGGAGGTCACCGTCGTATTCGAGCATGCCGGCGTAGGTAACGGCGGGAACTCTCTTGCGGTCGAACTTGTCAAAGTCTGCGCCGCCTTCGAATGCCTTGGAGATTTCGATCGCACGGTCGCCGCGGAAGTTGTAGAAGATTACGCTGTCACCGTCTTCAATGGTGCCGACGGGAGTGCCGTTTTCCGCGATAACGAACGGCGGGAGGTCCTGGTCGATCGCCTTGGTTTCGGTACGGAGGGTTTCGATCGCTTCCTTTGCGGATGCGAACATACGGCCTTCGCCGAGAACGTGGGTCTTCCAGCCGAGGTCAACCATTGCCCAGTTTGCTTCGTAACGGTCCATGGTGATGACCATACGACCGCCGCCGGACGCGATCTTGATGTCGCAGGTTGCGTCGGAAAGTTCAGCGATGTATGCTTCGAAGGGTTCAACGTATTCCAGAGCGGAGGTTTCACCAACGTCACGGCCGTCAAGAAGGATGTGAACGCGAACCTTTGCAACACCTTCCGCCTTTGCCTGAGCAAGCATAGCCTTCAGGTGGTCGATGTGGCTGTGTACGTTGCCGTCGGAGAACAGACCGATGAAGTGGAGGGTATGACCTGCCTTTGCGCCCGCAACGAGGGTCTGCCAGGTTTCGGAAGCGAACATCTTGCCGGATTCAATGGAAGCGGAAACGAGCTTTGCGCCCTGCGCGAAGACCTGACCGGAGCCGAGTGCGTTGTGACCGACTTCAGAGTTGCCCATGTCGTCGTCGGAAGGAAGACCGACGGCGGTACCGTGTGCCTTGAGCGCAACGGTGGGATAGTTTGCCATCAGCATATCAAGGGTAGGAGTGCGCGCGAGCTTGACGGCGTTTGCTTCGGTGGCGGGAGCAATGCCGATACCGTCCATAACGATGGTCAGAACCGGACGTACGCCGGAAAAACCGTTGTGAGGAGTAAGAGTTTTCATAGGTTTTTGATTCCTTTTATATTTAAATTTAATTTTTGGCTTGTTTATTCCTCGGTATGATTCACGTCGTCCCAGACGTTGAAAATTTCCAGTCCGTCGGCTTCCGCCATCCGGTACGTCTGACCCGCACCCGAACGGACATATCCGTTGTAGTACGCGATGCACGCGGACGAGCGATCCACCATGTACCGGTTGCGTTCCCGCATACATGTGTCGGTGTAGAAATCGTTCACATAGACCACGCAGTCCGCCATTCCGAGGATCTGCTTGTACCTCCGCAGATGCTCCATATAACCGGGGATATCTTTCCATCGTGACGTCTGATCACGGCAGGGGAGGACAAGGATGAGCTTGATATCGTCATCGAAACGTGCGGCACGGAGGACTTCCACCTCGGCGAGCATATCGAATCCGAGAGCGCCGCCCGCAATGAAATAACGGTAACCGGCGTGATAGAGTTCTTTGATGTACCGGTCGACAGCAGCGACGATCTCTTCGCGGAGCCGTGCGGCGATGACGCGGTGACCGGTGAAGCAGCACGTCTGTTCGCGGGGGATCGAATCGGGATGAATATCCATAAAAAATCTCCGGTTGACATCGCGGCGGGGGATGTGGTATCATAGAGGAGCAACACAGAACAGAAAAAAGCGGAGGAAGCGAATGAATTATATCTGCGATACGGGGGATGAAAAACTGGACGCGATGCTGCGTGCCTTGCTGGAGCAGTTCCGCGGGGTATCTGCGGACGATGGGATTCTTCTTGTAACGGAAGACCCGTCAGCGGCAGAGGAGCGTCACACGGCGGTGATCGTTCTTTACACGGAGGATCGCTATACGTATTCGCAGGAGCACCGTGCGCTGACGGCGCGGTACGGTGAGAAATATCGTGCGGTTCTTCGTCCGATCGACATTATGGGTTTCTGTGATATCGTACGCGAGCTTCACGGCGGTACGGTCTATCCGACTTCGCCGAAGGGAGACGAGGACGGCAGTGTAATTTATGAAAACCGTACGGTGTCGTTCCGCGGACGCACGGTAAAGCTGACGGCCAGAGAAGACGAGCTGTTCCGCCTGATGTACGAACATCGCGGGAGAGTTGTCTCGCGCGAGCGGATCGCGGCGTCGGTCTGGAGCAGCGGCACGTCGACGAACGTGACGGACGTATACATGAGTTATCTTCGCCGGAAGCTGGTCACGGTATTCGGGGACGGGGTATTATCCTCCGTCCGCGGAGAAGGGTATATACTGAAAATGCCTGCCGGCGAGGGTATCATCGGCACACGCTAATATTATAGCACAAAACGTGCGGAATAACAAATGTTTTCGTAAATATATTGAAAATTTTCCTCTTTAAAATATAGTGAGTTCATACTTTGAGTTGTACAACCGCTGCGCGGTTGGAAGGAAGAAAACCGCCCATCGGGCGTTTTTCAAATTTTATGCCACTGCGCGTGGCGGCGCCTAAGAGGACCGGTCGCGGTCCTCTTAGGAATCTCCACGACCAGAGGAAGTGTCCTCTGGACACCTCCGTTCGGGGGACTCGGCCTCAAGGCCTCAGACAGACAGCGGTTTGCACGCGGCAGACCGTTCGGAAGAAAAAGGAAATCTTTATCCGGAGCGGATACCGTTACCTTTTTGCCTGCGGTTAGCCCAATAAAAAACTGGAAATCTTCGATCACTATATCTATGAACTAACGCGTAGTTGTTCCGTATTTGATCGGATGCACGTGCAATTTACCAAGCCGGCAATTCACAAAGGGGCGGCGCCTGAGCCCCTTTGTGCGCCGTCCGCGTAGGACATAAAATTGAAAAATGACCGTCAGGTCATTTTTCTTCCTTCCAAAAAATTTAAAATTTCCTGTTTACTTTTTTGCCGCAATGATATATAATATCATAATAGGAAAATATCCCAAAGGACGCTTCAAGCGGAAAGAAAAAGATCTCCCCCCTCGGGTTCCAGAGAGTGCTGTCACCGGCTGAAAGCAGCATACCCGGGTTTCTTATGTGCATCCGCCCAGTCCGAGCGTGACTTCCCTCGCGGAAGATTTCGCCCCGCTGCCCGCGTTATCCGGCATCTTTGAGTGATAAATCAGAGTGGAACCGCGTATTACGCCTCTGTTTTGCCGATGTGGAAAGTTTTTGTACCCCCTCACCCGGCAGACGGAGACTTTTTTTATTTTTAACAGCGAAAGGAACCTGTATGAAATTCAAACATAAGTATGATTCCGAATCCAGCCGATTCCATATTATCGTGAACCTCGACAGCCCCGCAGAACAGGCACTTTGCCGTGCCGTCCGCGATATCCGCGATGACATCGACGTCATCATGGCGCGTGACCCCGCCGCGACTTCCCGCGCGGAAGTCCTCTTCCTCTACTCCGGTCTGCATGCACGGATTATGCACCGCATCTCCCATGCCCTCAACGACCGCGGCATGAAGTTCGGCGCACGTGCTGTCTCCCAGTTCGCGAAATTCCTCACCGGAATCGAAATCCATCCCGGTGCTACCATCGGTAAGGGACTCTTCATCGACCACGGTACCGGCGTCGTCATCGGTGAAACCGCTATCGTCGGCGACAACTGCACCATCTATCAGGGCGTCACCCTCGGCGGTACCGGCAAGGAGAGCGGCAAGCGTCACCCTACCCTCGGTGACAACGTCATGGTCGGTGCGGGTGCGAAGTGCCTCGGCAATTTCACCATCGGCTCGAATTCCAAAATCGCTTCCGGTGCGGTCGTGCTCGGCGACGTTCCCGAAAACAGCACCGCAGTCGGTATTCCCGCGCACATCGTCAAGAAGGACGGCGAACGCGTTGCGAAAAACGAAGCCGACCTCGACCAGATCCATATCCCCGACCCGATCGAAACCGAAATCGAAGCCCTCTGCGCACGCATCCATGCCCTCGAGGAAGCCGTCTGCATGCTCCCGATGGGTGACGATAATGATACGGACGGTGCGGAGGTTGTCGAATGACCCCCGAACGTCCCCGTACAGGCGGATTTTCCGCCGTGCTTCATGCGCTGTTTTACGTATTTGTCTTTTTCTCCTGCCAGTACACAGTGACGGCGGGGTACATGATGTCCCTGATGACGGGAACCGGCACGGCGGTTTCTCTGGATGAATCCGCGCTGCTTTCCCTGATGGAACAGGTGCTGTCCCAGACCGTCATGATCACGCTCATCTCGAATTTGCTGACGGTTCTGATCGTCTGCCTGATCCAGACTGTACGGATGCGGAAACCGGCGGAGGAATTTCGTCTGCGTCCCGTGAATTTCATGCGGATTCCGACGTTTCTCCTGTTCGGCGCATCGCTCAACGTGTTCGTGTCGGGTACGCTTTCGTTCCTGCCCCTGCCCGAAGAGATCATCGCAGCATTCGAGAATCAGTATTCCGCGCTCTACGGCGACACGCCGCTCTGGCTCGAAATCCTCAGCATCGCCGTCGTCACCGGCATCACGGAGGAGATCATCTTCCGCGGACTGGTGAATTCCCGCCTGTCCCGCGGAATGCAGACCGGAACAGTGATTATGGTTTCATCCGTCATCTTCGGTCTGGCGCACGGCGCGCTGATCGCGGTGGTGTATTCCGCCCTGCTCGGCATGGTTTTCTGCCTGCTGTACGAAAAATTCCGTTCCGTGATCCCGTCGATTCTCGCACACGTTGCGTTCAACGCCACGTCGTATCTGCTCGCGGCACTCGACGAACGGTGGATGCTGCCGCTGTATCTCTTCTCGATTGCGGCGGTGCTGTACTGCACGTACCGGCTGTTCTTCCGTCGTCCGACGTTCTACGACGTTGCCGCCGACATGGTCGGGGAATACGAACTCCGTGACAACGTAGAACGGGAGATCATCGACGAGATCCGCCGGATGCAGGAGGACGGGGACATTTCCCCGGACGCACTCGAACGTCTCGCGGACGCGTGGGAGGAAAACGAGCGGAAATACGACAAAAATTATTCCGCAAACCACAACTCAGACAACGATAACAATACAAAGGAGACATAAATCCCAATGAAACTTTACAACACCCTTACCCATACACGTGACGAATTCGTCACCCACGAACCCGGCAAGGTAACGATGTACACCTGCGGCCCGACCGTATATCATTTCGCGCACATCGGCAACCTCCGTTCCTACATCATGGAAGACGTTCTTGAAAAGTACCTCGGCTACGCGGGCTACGACGTCAAGCGCTGCATGAACATCACCGATGTCGGTCACCTCTCCAGCGACGCGGATACCGGCGAAGACAAGATGCTCAAAGGCGCGAAGCGCGAAAAGAAGACCGTCATGGAAATCGCGCAGTTCTACACCGACGCGTTCTTCGCGGACTGCGGCAAGCTGAACATCAAGATTCCGGAAATCGTCGTTCCCGCGACCTCCTACATCCCCGAATTCATCGAAATGGTACAGGGGCTTCTCGACAAGGGTTACGCGTACCTCTCCGAAGGCAACGTCTACTTTGACACCTCCAAGCTGTCCGAATACTACGTCTTCAACAAGCAGGACGCGGAAGACCTCGAAGTCGGCGTGCGCGAAGGCGTGGAAGAAGACACCGCAAAGCGCAATAAGGCGGACTTTGTTCTCTGGTTTACCAAGTCCAAGTTTGAAGATCAGGAACTCAAGTGGGACAGCCCGTGGGGCATCGGCTATCCGGGATGGCACATCGAATGCTCCGCGATCAGCGTGAAGAATCTCGGCGAATACCTCGACCTCCACTGCGGCGGCATCGACAACGCATTCCCGCACCACACAAACGAAATCGCGCAGAGCGAAGCGTACCTCGGACATCCGTGGTGCAAGCAGTGGTTCCACGTGCTGCATCTGAATACCCAGAGCGGCAAGATGTCCAAGTCCACGGGCGAATTCCTGACGGTTTCCCTGCTCGAGGAAAAGGGCTACAACCCGCTCGTATACCGTCTGTTCTGCCTGCAGTCGCACTACCGGAAGTCCCTCGTCTTCTCGTGGGAAGGCATGGACAGCACGAAGACCGCGTACACCAAGCTGATCGCGAAGATCGCGGGGCTGAATCCGGAATCCGCGGAAGCCGTTGACGAAGAAGCGTTTGCAAACCTGAAGAAGCGTTTCTCCGACGCGATGGACAACGACCTTAACACCGCGCTGGCCGTCACCGCCGTTTACGACGTGCTGAAGGCAAAGACGAACGACGCGACGAAGATCGCGCTGCTGAAGGATTTCGACACGGTTCTCTCGCTGAACCTCCTCGAAGAAGCGGCAAAGGTACGCGAAGCGAACAAGAAGGCAGCGGAAGCGGCAAAGAACGCACCGGCGGCAGCACTGGTGATCACCTGCACGACGGAAGGCGTGGATGCAGAAACCAAGGCGAAGGTGGAAGCACTCATAGGCGACCGTGCGGACGCAAAGAAGGCGAAGGACTTCGCCAAGGCGGACGCCATCCGCGACGAACTCACCGCAATGGGCGTGACCATCGTCGACGTCAAGGGCGGCGTGAACTGGGCGAAGGCGTAAATTCAACCGAATAACAAAAAGGAGACCGGTGGTCTCCTTTTTTGATGCGGTTGTAACTCAGGTAAGCGCGTCGCTTGCCTTCTGCGTATCCTCGTGCTGGTGCAGGGAACCCGACAGGAACGCCTTCGCGCGTTCCGGAGCATCCTTTGCGTCTCCCCACGGCTCGTTTTCGTAGCGGTAGTCGAATTTCTTGCAGAACCAGCTCACGTCTTCGCGGAGCTTGTCGAAGTAGCGGTTTTCGATCGCGCTGACTTCCTTGTAGAATTCGCCGAATTCCTTCTTCGACAGACGTTCCTTCGCCGCCGCGATGAAACGGCCGTAGTGACGGAAGCAGAAGTACGGCGCGGCTTCCACCTTCTTGCGGAAGCCTTCGTCCTTCTGCCACAGCAGAGCCGCCGTCTCGATCATGCGTGAGAAGTTGTACTCGATCCGTTCGCAGACGTAGCAGCTCGATTCCAGCTTTTCCAGACGCTTTGCGGCATTTTCGCCCGTCTTTGCGATGAACAGTGAGGACATATTGCCGGACAGGTCATCCGCGAGGCTGTCGAGATGGCTCTCGAGCATCAGCGCGAGCGGAAGCCGCTTGCCGCGTTCGAACAGCAGGGACATATGATCCGGACAGAATCCGAGCGCGTTCGTCTTCTGACGCACATCCGGTTCCATCATGGACGCGCCGAGGATCAGGTCGAGTTCGTTGTCGTCAAGACGGTTGTACATCAGGCAGAACGGACACGTGCAGAAGCCTTCTTCCTGCACTTTCTCAAACGCCTCGTTGACCGGTATGGTATAAATCTGTTCCATAGTTACTCCTTAACCGTTGATGTATCGTTCGTAATAGAATAAGTATTGCTGGGCGATGCCGGCGTATCTGCCGAGACGTTTTGCGTCGAAGCCGTCCGGAAAATGGCGTTCGAGGGATTTCTTGATCCATACGTCCACGGGAAAGGCTTCCGTTTTGCCGAAGCCGTACAGCAGGACGCACGCACTCACCTTCGGGCCGACACCGTGAATGGTGCGCAGACGGGTGTCGCAGGTGTCGTAGTCCTCGCACGCGAGAATTTCGTCAAGGTCGATTTCGCCGGACGCGACTCTGCACGCCGCGTCGTGAATATACTTTGCGCGGAATCCGGTACGAAGGGCGTAGAGATTGTCCACGCCTGCATCCGCAAGGGTTTCGGCGGTCGGGAAATCATCGTTTTTACCGTAAGTTTCGCACAGTGCGCGGATAATTTTTTTGATGCGCGGGATGTTGTTGTTCTGTGAGACGATGAACGAGATCAGCGCCTCAAACGGATCCTGCCGCAGGATGCGGATGCCGCGTCCTGCTTCGACCGCCGCCGTCATGACCGCGCGGTCATGTTCGTTCGGCATGGCATCGATGAGAAACCGGTCGATCGCGTCGTAATCCTCGTCCAGCGCGAGGTAGTGCCGCCAGATACGCTCGAACTGCTCACCGGAAGCGTTGTACACGGTGACGATTCCGTCGCCGGTCTGTTCGAACGCGACTTTCGTACCGAACGCCGTTCCCGCGAAGGTCGTGTCGTTCACCGGATCAAACCGGAACGCCTGCCCGCAGTCAAATGTCTTCGCCACGGAAAAACTGCCGCAATCGCCGACGGTGACGGTTTGGATTTCCGTGTCTTCACTGAAAAATTCCCGCAGATGCGGCGGAACGGGGAGGATGATTTCGTTCTGGATGTATGCCATAATTTTTTATAGTTTATTCGGATTTTGCTGCTACTGTATGATTCGCATACGTATTCCATGTGGGTTCATAGTCATCGGTTGCCTGATTTCCCCACATGTCCCAACCACTCCGGTTTCCTCTTGCGAATAATTCAAGAAACGGCGCGGAGGAGCAGCTTTCGATTAAAGGGATAAATTCATCCGGCTTTCTGGAGTGTTCGCGCTTCATGGCTCTGACCAGGTTTACCTGCGATCTGCCCGCGTCCAGCGTACGGTTTTTATCTCCCTTAATACCGAATAAAAGAATTTCAGTTACATTCCGGAAATAGAAACCGACACCTCTACCGTCGGGCATGCCGTCTTTTCTGACTTTTTCCCAGATGATGTTGGTTTTGTATTCAAAGCCCCATGCTTTCATAACTTCAAGTCCTTCGGGAAGCAGCGCATTGGGAACCCATAAATATAAATGACATTTTTCATCTGCGGCTTCCGAAACAGGCAGTTGTTTGATTTCATCCAGTTTCATAGTACCGTAGCGGGTAAGGCGTTTATGTTCCGGAGCTACCTTTCCTGTTCGATTCTGAAATTGCCACGGAGGATCTGCTAAAATGGTTTTGTATTTTTTGCCGGCAGTATAACATCTGAAATCTTCGATTGTACGCTCTAATTCTGGATTTACCATATTAATATCCCTCTACGCAAGGCTTTTTGATTCCGATTGCTAAAATTGGGCAGCCGCCGTTTCTGCGGGATTTCAATCTGTATTCCAATTTGCCCATCCATGTAGTACTTGCACCGTATTTTGAGATGAGTGCCTTGCCGTTTTCATCCGTAATTTCTTTAAAAATATCATTCAAATCTTTTGATCTGGTGACAATGATTCCGACTTCAATCAATCCGCAGTCGAAATAAGTGCGCATGGCAAGCAAGTCACGGTCAAATGTCTGGTCTTTGCTGTTCCATTCAAGGTCAAATGCGACTTTATCCTTGATGAAATCAATATTATGTCCGTCAATATATCCTTCGATTACTTTTTCGTCAAACGGTTCGTCGGAAAAACGTCCTCTTTGATTTGCACGGCGGGGATACATCTTTACCAGCAAATCTCCGGTGATTCGGATCTCCCGCCATCCCAGCGGATATAAAACATCATCAAATTTTTTGGGAATCGCTGTTTCATTTCCGCCTGCAGCTTTGATATCATCGACGGAAATTACCAGTTGTTCCAGACAGTTCTGAATTTCTTCCCATTCCTCCGAATATGCTTCACTTAGAATTTCCAAAGCATGGCCATAGTTTTGAAACTCAAATTTTTCGAGAAGATTTTCATGGATATACTTGCTGTATTGCTCCATACTGCACCTCATTTTGTCGCCGTAATATAAGGCCAGTACGCCTTCATATAGTCCACGCCGGACCAGATGGTCATGACGGTCATTGCGGCGATGGTGATGTAGGAAAGGAGATGCCATTCGGTGAACGGCGCGAAGGGAAGGATCACGGGTTCGAGGAGGATTGCGACGATGCAGACCATCTGCAGGGTCGTCTTCACCTTGCCGAGCCATGCCGCCGCAACGACGATGCCGGACTTGCCCGCAACGACGAGACGGAGGGACGTAACCGCGAATTCACGGAAAATCACGATCGCTGCCGCCCACACGAAGACGGGACGGAGGTAGTCAAACCGTACAAGAATGCCGAGCATGGCCGCCATCACGAGAAATTTGTCCGCGAGGGGGTCCATGAATTTGCCGAAATCGGTGATGAGGTTGTATTTTCTTGCGATTTTTCCGTCGATCATGTCGGTCAGCGAGGTGATCGCGAAAACAACGGCAGTCGCGATGCGCATCGCGGTGTCGGACATCGGCAGGTTCACGCACAGCAGAACGAGGAACACCGGCACCATGCAGATGCGGAACATGGTCAGTTTGTTGGGTAAATTCATTGCAGTTCCTCCCGTTCTCAGAAGTTCAGGAAGTTCAGCTGAGCTTCCCCGACGAGGTCGTAGTCCATCGCGTCGGTGATCTTGACGTCGATCATTTCGCCTTCGGCAATGCGGAGCTGCGGATTGTTCGTCGTGAACCAGATCTTGCCGTCGATGTCCGCCGCTTCGGCAAAGCTGCGTCCGTAGTGGGATTCCGCCACGGGGTCAAAGCCTTCGCACATGACGCGGATCGTCTTGCCCACGCGGGTTTCGTTGAAACTTTCGCTGACGGGAAGCTGGGTCTGCATCAGAATGTCGTAGCGGTCCTGCTTGACCTGTTCGTCGATCTGATTTTCAAAGTCGTACGCGGGAGTGTCTTCTTCACGGGAGTACGGGAACGCGCCGAAGCGTTCGAACTTCGCTTCCCTGATGAATTCGCAGAGTTCGCGGAAATCTTCTTCCGTTTCGCCCGGGAAGCCCACGATAGCAGTGGAACGGAGAACGATGCCCGGAACTTCGCGGCGGAGCTTTGCCACGGTTTCGCGGATCATTGCGGAGTCGCCGTGACGGTTCATCGCGGTCAGCATATTGTCGGAAATGTGCTGGATCGGGATGTCGATATACTTCACAACGCGCGGATTGTCGCGGATTTCGGCGATCAGCTCGTCGGTGATCTTGTCCGGATAGCAGTACAGCAGACGGATCCACGGAATCTTGGTCGCGTCGCAGATGCCGCGGATGAGTTCCGGCAGGCAGTAGCTGCCGTAGAGATCGATGCCGTACGCGGAGGTGTCCTGCGCGATGATGTTCAGTTCCTTGATGCCCATTGCGTCGAGCGCGGTTGCCTCTTCCACGATGTCACGCATCGTACGGCTGCGCATTTTGCCGCGGATCGACGGGATTGCACAGTAGGTGCAGCGGTTGGAGCAGCCTTCCGCGATCTTGAGGTACGCCATGTGGTCGCCGGTGGTTACGACGCGTTCGCCGCCGAGAGCAACTTCTTCCTTGTCGTCGAAGCAGGTGTAGCGTTTCTTGCCCTTGCCTTTCTTGCCGACGTTTGCCATGACGGATTCGACTGCTTCCACAATTTTGTGGATGCCGCCCACGCCGAGAACCGCGTCCACTTCGGGCAGTTCCTTGATAATTTCCTCGCGGTAGCGTTCGGCGAGACAGCCGGTGACGACGATCCCCTTCAGGGTGTGGTGCTTCTTGAGCCATGCGACGTCGATGATGTTGTCAATGGACTCCTTCTTCGCGCTTTCAATGAACGCGCAGGTGTTGATGATCACAACATCGGCTTCGCTTTCCTCGGGGGTCAGTTCGTAGCCGGCGGTCACGAGATGATGGAGCATGACTTCGGTGTCGCAGAGGTTTTTGGAACATCCCAGAGAGATGAACCCGACTTTTACGGTTTTTGCCATGATATATAGAACCTTTCAGTTTTCTGATCGTGATAGAACCATTATAACATAAAAATAAGAAGATATAAATAAGGAATTACGAAAAAATTTAAAAGAAAAATCGTTCCCCGTACAAAGGAACGATTTTTCACCGTTTTTTCCGCCGGTTCCGGATCTCGTCGAAAATCATGCCGGACGAAAAACCGAGCCGCATCAGCGATGCTGCCGTTTTTTTTACTTCCGCTGTGTCCATTTCTTCGATCTCCGGAAATTTCCGGTCGATGCAGTACGCCAGCGCGTCTGCAAAATCCTCCTCCGGGATCGCGCCGACCGCCGCGTCCGCCGCTTTTCCGCTGTATCCGTGCGCCATCAGATCGGTTCTGATCCGGCGGGGACCGTGATGCTTTGTCCGGACGGCCGCTTCCGCGATCCGCAGGCACTGCGCCGTTTCGTCGAGGTACCCGCGTTTTTTCAGGAGCCGCACCGCGCTGTCGATCGCTTCTTCGGAAAACTTCCGCTTCCGCTTCAGCTTCATCCGCAGGTCACGTTCGCTTTTGTCGCCGGATGACAGAATCCGCGCGGCTTCCAGCACCGCTTCGGTCATCTCCGCCAGACGGTGCAGTTCGTCGTACTCCGCTTCGCCGATGGCATGACCCTGTGCCGCCGCGCACGTTTCGTCGGAAAGAGCTGCGGGCAGATACTGTTCGCAGAACTTTTTCCAGTTCCGCAGGGACATCCGCAGTCCTTCCGAATTCACGGACACCGCGTCCGGTGCGAGAACGACATAGACCATGCCGTCCTTGATAAATACAGTCTGAATAATCATTCTTCCAGAATTTCTCCGTCCTTCACGTGCCGGAACGTGATATCTCCCGACTTGTTCGACGGGATGATGTCCGGTTCGCAGGACGTGACGATGATCTGTCGTCCGTCAAGCGAACCTAAAATATAGTTCCGGCGGGACTCGTCCAGCTCGGAGAACACGTCGTCGAGCAGGATCGCGGGATATTCTCCGCCGATTTTTTTCGAAATTTCCGCTTCCGCGAGTTTGATCGACAGAACGATACTCCGCTGCTGTCCCTGGGAGGCGTACAGTTTTGCCTCTTTTCCGTTGAGAGCGAGGCGGATGTCGTCCTTGTGGGTACCCCAGAGGGTCGACCCGACGATGATCTCGCGGTCGATATTGGTTGTCAGCTTTTCGTACAGTGCGTCCTGCGACTGCGAGGGTTCCTCCGCCATGTTCGAAAGCGGCGTGGGCATCCCGTCGGTGAGACCGTGCGAGGTATACGTCAACTCGGGTGTTTCGCGTCCGCCGGTCATGCCGTCGAAGTAGCGCGCGACTGCTTCACTGAGGTAAGTGACATATTCGGCGCGATAGGCGGCGATCCACGAGCCGTAGAGTGCCAGCTGACGGGCATAGACGTCCCATTCGGTATCGGTCACACGGGTGCCGGACGCGGCATTTTTGAGGAGCATATTCCGTTCCGAGAGAACTTTGGTATACCGCCGGAGGTAGGTGAGGTAGGTCTGCGAGAGCTGGGAAATGGCAATATCGAGGAAGGTTCTCCGTTCGAGCGGACCGCCCGTGACCATCGTGAGATGTGCGGGGCAGAAGAGGACGGCGCGGAAGCTGCCCATCATTTCGGAAGTGGAGGACAGGGGCGCGCCGCCCCTGGAGAGGTGTTTCTTCCCGGTTTTGGGGATGACGGCTTCGAGGGTGGTATCGTTTTCGTAACCGTCACGCCGGAACGAGAGCTTTGCGCGGGTGAAATCGCAGCCGAAGCGGATGAGTTCGCGGTCCTTGGCGCCGCGGAAAGAACGTCCGCGGGCGAAGTAGTAGATTCCCTCGAGGATATTCGATTTTCCCTGAGCGTTCATACCCCAGAGGACGTTGATGCCCTCGCCGAGGGACACGGCGCACTCGCTCATATTGCGCCAGTCGGTGTATTCGACGTGCGAGACGGTCATGGTGATGTCACTTTCGGAAAGTTTACAAAGTTTTTGTGGTCCAAACTTTACGTTTGGATTATAAGGAAGAAAAATGACCTGAAAGGTCATTTTTCAATTTTATGCCCCTGCGCGGGGCGGCGCATAAGAGGTCCTCGCGCGGGACCTCTTATGAATCACCCGCGCCAGAGGCGTTCCACCTCTGGACACCCCCTCAACGGGCAGTTGAGTGGTGGAGAATACGACGGCAACATGACTGCCGTCCGTATGGGAAGTTAAAGTAGGCTAACCGCGGGGGCTGAGGATGAAGTCTGTCTGCTCAAATCTGCAGATACGTTGTTTTTTCTTCTTGTTTAAAAGTTTTTGAAGAGGGGGTTGGGGACGAACTTTTTTTAAAAAGTTCCTCCCCAATAATTCCCCTTTTACTCCTCGTCCTCGCCGAGGTCGAGGAGGCGGATGTCGAGTTCGTCGTCGCCGCCGAGATTGTCGTCATCGTCGAGGTCGTCCTGTTCCATGTCGGGGGCACGGCCGTTTTCCTTGATTTTTGCTTCGAGTTCCGCTTCGAGTGCGGGATCGTTGCCGATGTATTTCTTCGCGTTGTCGCGGCCCTGCGCGATGCGGGTGCCTTCGTAGGAGTACCACGAGCCGCTCTTTTCGAGGAAGCCGAGTTCCGTTGCGATGTCGACGATTTCGCCCGTTTTGGAGATGCCTTCGCCGTAGAGGATGTCGAATTCCGCGCTCTTGAACGGCGGTGCGACCTTATTCTTGACGACTTTGCACTTTGCGTGGTTGCCGAGGACTTCCGCGCCGTTCTTGATCGCTTCGCCCTTGCGGATTTCGATACGCACGGACGCATAGAACTTCAGCGCGCGGCCGCCGGGGGTGGTTTCCGGGTTGCCGTAGATCACGCCGACCTTTTCGCGGAGCTGGTTGATGAAGATGACAATGCAGTTCGTCTTGCCGATGATGCCGGAGAGCTTACGGAGAGCCTGCGACATCAGGCGTGCCTGCAGACCGACGTGGGACGAGCCCATGTCGCCGTCGATTTCCTGCTGCGGTACGAGGGCGGCAACGGAGTCGATGACCACGATGTCGATCGCGCCGGAACGGACGAGTGCTTCGCAGATTTCAAGACCCTGTTCCCCGGAGTCCGGCTGGGAAACGAGAAGATTGTCGATATTGACGCCGAGCGCGGCCGCATAAACGGGGTCGAGCGCGTGTTCCGCGTCGATGAATGCCGCTTCGCCGCCGGTCTTCTGGACTTCCGCGATGGCGTGGAGCGCGAGCGTCGTCTTACCGGAGGATTCGGGCCCGTACACTTCGATGATTCGGCCGCGCGGGAGACCGCCGATGCCGAGCGCCATGTCGAGGGTGATCGAGCCGGTCGAGACGGCGGAGACGTTCATGCGCGGGTTATCGCCCATCTTGATGATGGTGCCTTTGCCGAAGCTCTTTTCGATCTGGCTGATCGCGGTATCGAGAGCTTTCTTCTTTTCTTCGGGGGTACGGTCGACGGAGAGGTCTACAGTCTGCTTTTTATTGCTTGCTTTTGCCATTCTTTTTAATATTCCTTTCAGCTGTCAATAAGATGGATCGTTCGGATAACACGAACGGTGTTTCGTTATCTATATTATAATATAAATCGCGCGGAATATCAATAGGATCGCAGAAAATTCACAAAGTGTTCTTTTGAATTTATCCAAAAATTTCCTTTACAACATCCTCTGCCGCGATTCCGTACAGGCTTTCGCAGATGTCCCGCAGAACCGTAGTCATCGCGTCTTTCGTATACTCCGTACCGGCGAGCTTTGCGGCGAGAGCTTCCGCGGATTCTCCCGCAAAAAAGTCTCCGCGGATGCCCGCGGACTGGATCACGCCGTTTTTGACGGTCAGACCGAGCTCAAGCGTGCCGCCCGCAAGGTGGAGTTCGTGTTCAATCTCAAACTTCGGATTCGCGCCGAAGTTCCATTTCGTGTCGGCGAACTTTGTTTCCGCAAGTTCGCGGATGCGTGCGCGGTTTTCCTCGGTGAGGGTGTACATCCGGTCGGTCATGCGTGCGGCGAGCGTATCGCGGAACTGCACGTCCGTCATGTCTTCGGGCAGATGCGGACGGATGTTCGTCACCCGTTCGCGGACGGATTTGATGGATTTCGAGGTGATTTTGTACTCCTTCGGGGTGGTTGCGCGGACCATTTCGTCGATGTCCGTGTCGAACAGAAGGGTACCGTGGTGGACGGTCACGCCGTTTTTCTTGTACTGCGTGTTGCCGCTGATTTTGTATCCGCGTTCGCTTCCCGCAGGATACAGCGCGATGTCGTTCCGTCCGGTGGCACGGACGTCCAGCCCCATCGAACGGAGTGCGTCCGTGATCGGTTGCATGAACCGTTCAAACTCGATGGATTCGCCGGCGTCGCGGGTGATGAACGTGAACTGCCAGCCGCCGAGGTCGTGATAGACGGTGCCGCCGCCGGACATTCTCCGTGCAATGTGGATGCCGTGCGCGGAGGTGTAGTCGAGGTTGACTTCCTCGAGGGTATTCTGGTATTTCCCTACGATGACGGACGGTTCGTTGCGCCAGAGCATGAAGACGTCGCCGCCGAGGTCACACTCGGTCGCGAAATAATATTCGCAGGCGAGGTTTTCGTACGGAGTGATGTAATCGGGCAGGATGCAGATCATGCGTCCACCTCGGCAATGGCGAGAACGGCGCCGCAGGGGAGTTCGTCTCCTTCTTCGGCGTTCAGCGAGACGATGGTCATGTCCCGGTCCGCTTCGATTTCGGTGACAACTTT
Organism: Eubacteriales bacterium; assembly: GCA_045126415.1. Taxonomy (GTDB): domain Bacteria; phylum Bacillota; class Clostridia; order Oscillospirales; family CAG-272; genus UMGS1696. The sequence continues at coordinate 23,200 of JBGVOJ010000174.1, forward strand.
GTTGTATTCGATCTCGCACAGGATATCTCCTGCCGAGACGGTATCGCCTTCTTCAACATTCCACTGGCACAGGATGCCGGTTTCCATATCGTCGTTGAGTCTGGGCATGGTGATTTCGATTTTCATGGGTTCCTCCATTTTATCGGAACAGCAGATTTGCGGTTTCTTCCGTCACAATTGCGCGTACATCCTCCGGATTCATGCGGACACCGGTGAGGCTTTCCGCCAGTTTTTCGTTTCCGTGAACTGCCGTGATGACGCCGGATTTCACGTCCACGGAGAACGTGCCGCAGTCCTTGGTGAATGCGGGGGATTTCGCAAAATTCCACTCCCACGTGTTGTATTTGGTATCACGCAGACGTTCAATTTCCGCATTTTCTTCGTCTGTGAACGTGCGGATTTCCGCATTTTCGCCGCACAGCGCGGTTTTCAGGTAGTCCGCGAACGCGTCAATCGTCATGTCGTGTTTCAGATACGGACGGAGGTTGCAGACCGGCGACGGATTGCTCTGGATGGCTTTCGATTTCACGTCCGCGCTTGCGTGTCCGGTGATTTCGGACAGGACAGTCAGGTCGGCGTCAAAGAGAAGGGTGCCGTGGTGCATGACGCGGTTCTTCACGACGGACTGCGCGTTTCCGCTGACTTTGTACCCGTCCACGGTGATGTCGAACGCGTCGCCCATCTTCGCGGGAATGCCGAGGTCACGCAGAGCGGCAATGACGGGTGTCAGAAAGCGCTCGTATTCGGGAGAGTTCTCACCGCGGTCGGCGATCATCGTGAAGTTGAGGTTTCCTTCGTCGTGGTACACGGTTCCGCCGCCGCTGTTCCGCCGCACGAGCGCGATGCCGCGCCGCAGAGTTTCACCGACGGAGACTTCGCCGTAGGCGTTCTGGAATTTCCCGATCACGACGGTCGGCGCACTTTTCCACAGCATGAGAAACTCGCCGGAGGCTGCGTGGGTGAGAAGGAATTCCTCCACCGCGAGAGAATGTGCGGCGGAGGTGGTGGTTGAAGGGATGTAGATCATGGTTTGTTAAGTTCGTTGTTATACGTATAATAACAGGCGGCGTAGATAATGTAGAAGAGCAGGAACGCACCGGGATATATAAGGGATGAATAGGTTCCGGCGGTCAGTGTGATGATGAAAAGATAAGCGTACGGGATACTGCCGACGATCAGTCCGACGGGGATCAGCCCGTCAAAGCAGAGCAGCACACCGCTTAAAACGGAAAGTCCGAACCATATCCAGGCATTCAGCGGGATTCTTGCAATGCTCCACGCACCGTCCGGACTGTCAAAATTTGCACCACCGATGAACAGTGCAAACAATCCCATCCCGACCGGCAGGAATCCGAGGATTTTCCGTATCATATCAGTCGGGGTTGCGTTCGCCGAGGACGATGCGGTACTTCTGGTAGAAGCTTTCGTAATAATCGCCGTCGAGGGCTTCGCGGATCTTCTTCATAAGGTCGTTGTAGAAATACAGGTTGTGCAGAACCGCGAGACGCATGCCGAGCGCTTCCTTCGCCTTGATGAGGTGACGGATGTACGCGCGGGAGTGATGACGGCAGGCGGGACAGCCGCAGTTTTCGTCGATCGGACGGGAGTCGTTCATGTATTTTTCGTTGAGGAGGTTCATCTTTCCGTTCCAGGTGAACAGGTTGCCGTGACGTGCGTTTCTCGACGGCATGACGCAGTCGAAGAAGTCCACGCCGCGGTGAACGCCTTCGACGATGTTCACGGGCGTACCGACACCCATCAGGTAGCGCGGCTTGTCCTTCGGCATGGAGGGTTCGACCTCTTCGATGATGCGGTACATTTCTTCGGTTTCTTCGCCGACGGCCAGACCGCCGATCGCGTAGCCGGGGAGGTCGAGTTCGCGGATCTGTTCCATGTGGCGCACACGCAGGTCGGCGTAGGTGCTGCCCTGGTTGATGCCGAACAGGAGCTGGCCGGGGTTGATGGTTTCTTCGAGCTGGGAGAGACGGTAGAGTTCTTCCTTGCATCTGCGGAGCCAGCGGGTTGTACGGTCGCAGGAATTGCGGGTGTAGTTGTATTCGGCGGGGTTTTCAATGCACTCGTCAAACGCCATGGCGATGGTGGAGCCGAGGTTGGACTGGATGCGCATGCTTTCCTCCGGACCCATGAAAATGCGCTTGCCGTCGATGTGGGAGGCGAAGTACACGCCTTCTTCCTTGATGCGGCGCAGACCCGCGAGGGAGAAGACCTGGAATCCGCCGCTGTCGGTGAGAGTCGGCTTGTCCCAGCCGGTGAACTTCTGTAAGCCCCCCTGATCGTGGACGAGACGGTCGCCCGGACGGATGTGGAGGTGGTAGGTGTTCGACAGCATGACCTGACAGTTGACGTCCATGAGGTCATACGCGGACACGCCGCCTTTGATGGCTGCGCAGGTCGCGACGTTCATGAAAACGGGGGTTTCGATTTCGCCGTGGGGAGTGATCAGACGACCGCGGCGTGCGTTGCTGTGTTCGTCGGTTTTTATAAGAATGAACATGGTGTTTCTCCTGAAAAAATATAGTATAACGTGACTGAGATCAGCCGCGTTCAAATTGCCGTTCAATTGAGGTTTTCTTGATTTCAAACGCCACCGGACGACCGTGCGGGCAGGTGCGGATGACGGAACCAGCGGAACTTGTTCCGCCACCGTTTGGTTTGATTAACAGCCGGTCGCAGATCCACTTGATGTGTGCCATGTCGTAGATTCTGCCGCCCTTCATTGCCGCTTTGCAGGACGCCTGCCACAGCCGTGACTCAAAGAATTCCGCTGCCGCCGACTCCACACTTGCCGTCACATCGGACAGACGGGAGACGAGGGTGGTGAACAGGACGCAGGCTTCGTCTGTGGAAAGTTCGCCGGGGATCTGCGTGATGGAGGTTTTCTGCGACGCCGCGGTCTGCGGAGTCACGGTATAGTCAAAGCCGAGCGCACGGATCTGGTCGCCGTATTCGGAGAGGGCTTCCGCTTCGGCGTTGGAAACGGTCATTTCGTACGGTGCGAGGAGCATCTGTCCGCTCTTTTCGCGTTTTTTCATCCGGCGGCAGAGTTCGTCGAACAGAATGCGTTCGTGCGCCGCGTGCTTGTCGATCATCAGCAGACGGTCTTCGAGCTGCACGATGACGTAGCAGTTGTACGCCTCGCCGAGGATGATGTATTCGGGAATTTCTTCGAATTCTTCCGGTTCTGTGGAGTTTTCCACAGGATGTGCGGACGGTTTTTCCGGTGCAAATGTCTCCTGCATCGGAACTTTGACGTTTTCCACAGGAAGTTTTTCCGGTACGTCCGCGGATGATGCCGGAGTTTCGGCGGGTTTCGGCGGGACTTCCGCTTCGGTCTTATCCATCGCTTCGCGGTGGACGCGCATCATATCGAGGTAGGACACATCGCTGCCGTCGGGCATTTTCGGACGCGGCGGCTCCTTCGCGTGGACGGATTTCTGCGCGGGCATCAGCCCGACCTGTGCCGCACCGAGGTTCACGGACGGCTTTCTGTCCACGGGAACGAAGGCGTTTTTCAGCTCACCGGCGGTCAGACCGGAGACACGCGGCTGTGTGGATACTGCCGGAGCCTTTGTCGGTTTCTGCGGCACATCCGTTTTTTGCGCGGAAATCGTTCCGCCGAGGGCACGGCCCATCTGGAGTTCCGGACGCTTCACAGCGGATTCCAGCGCGGTCAGCACGGCGTAATACACCGCATCAAAGATGAGCTTTTCGTTTGCAAACTTGACTTCGAGCTTCGCCGGATGGACGTTGACGTCCACGGCGGCGGGGTTGAGTCCGATGTTCAGCACGCACGACGGGAATTTGTCCGAGGCGATTTTTGACGTATACGCCTGTTCGAGCGCGGCTGAGGCGGTTTTGCTCTTGACGTAGCGGCCGTTGATGAAGAAGTTCTGCATATTCCGGTTGGCGCGCACCATATCCGGCTCGGAGACGTATCCGGTGATGTGGATGCCGTTTTCCTCGCGGTCGACTTTGAGCAGCCGCTTGGCGGTGTCTTTGCCGAAGAGTGCCCAGACGGTTTCGGAGAGACTGCCGTTGCCGGCGGTCATGAATTTGATTTCGCCGTCGGAGATGTATTTGAGGGAGACGTCGGGACGGGAGAGCGCGATTTTTTCGACGACCGCGCCGACCGCGATGGCTTCCGTGGAGTCCTTTTTGAGGAATTTGCGTCTTGCGGGGACGTTGAAGAAGAGGTCTTCGACGATGACGGTTGTACCGTCGGCGCAGCCGGTTTCGGTGAGCGACTGGATTTCGCCACCGTCGGACTCGAGCAGGGTGCCGAAGGGTTCCCCGCGGACTTTTGAGAAGATACGCAGACGTGACACGGACGCAATGGCGGCAAGCGCTTCACCGCGGAAGCCGAGCGTGGAGATTTCGGACAGATCGTCGGCCGTGCGGATCTTGCTGGTCGCGTGACGGAGGATGGAGGTCGAAAGGTCTTCGGAATCCATCCCGCAGCCGTTGTCCGCGACACGGATAAAAGTAATGCCGCCGCGCTGGATTTCGATGGTGACGGCGGTGCTTCCGGCGTCGAGCGCATTTTCCAGCAGCTCCTTCACGACGGAAGCGGGACGGTCGACGACCTCCCCGGCGGCAATGAGGTTCGCGACGTCAAAGCCAAGTATATTGATTTTTCCCAAGGAAGTATGGTTTCTCGGGGGAAACTTTTTTGAAAAAAAGTTTCCCCCGAACCCCTTTCAAAAAACTTTAAAATGGATGGGTATGTTTTGTGTTATTCGGTAATTTACAGGAGACGGGTATAGTACGCGACATCTGCGACCCGTCCGCCGAAATCCGCTTCCGGAAGGATGGCGATGAGGTCAAAAGCGAGTTTTTCGATGAGCCTGCGGGAACGGGCATTGTTCTTGTCGATGGTGGCACACAGGCGTTTGAGGTGCAGCGTTTCCGAAGAATACCGCATGATCTCGCGTGCGGTCTCTTCCGCGTAGCCGAGTCCCCAAAAGTTCCGGCGGAAATAATAGCCGATCTCGCCGAGGTAACCGTCAACGGTCTTCAGAAGCATACATTCGCCGATGTATTCATCGGTGTCCACAAGAGCAGCGACCCATTCGGTATCCCTTCGTCCGCGGATCATCCGCAGCATGGAGTGCTCATCGCGCGGCGGATAACCGCCAAGGTAGCGGCGGACATCGTCATTGTTGAACAGGTCAAGCATGAAGGGGATGTCCTTTTCCGTTTTTCGGCGCAGGATCAGTCGCTGGGTTCGGAGGATGGGAGCTTCTTTTTTTGCTATAGCGAACGTTCCTTTCTTTACAGAAGTTTTTTCCACTCGTAGATGAGGTTGAGGGCTTCGATCGGCGTGAGCGTATTCACATCTGTATTTTTCAGCTTCTCCTTGACCTCGTCGAACGCGGCGTCCGTGAAGCTGAAGCTCATCATTGCCGGTTCTTCCTCGGCCTTTTTCGTCTTGCGTGCGGGCTTCTTTTCTCCCTCGCCTTCGAGAGATTTCAGAATTTCCTTCGCGCGGCGGGTGACTTCTCCCGGAACTCCCGCGAGACGCGCGACTTCGATGCCATAGCTGTCATCGGTCGGGCCGGGGACGATCTTGCGCAGGAACGTGATGTCCTCGCCGCGCTTTTTCGCCGCGATGTTGTAGTTGACCACGCCGGTCAGCTCGTTTTCAAGGGTTGTCAGCTCGTGATAATGCGTCGCGAACATGGTTTTCGCGCCGATCTTGCGGCCGACGGTGTATTCCGCGACTGCACGGGCGATGCTCATGCCGTCGTATGTGGACGTGCCGCGCCCGATTTCATCGTAGATGATGAAGCTGCGCGAGGTCGCGTTGTTGAGGATGTACGCGACTTCCTTCATTTCCAGCATGAACGTGGACGTGCCCGACGCGAGGTCATCCGACGCGCCGACGCGGGTGAACAGCTTGTCCACCACGCCGATGTGCGCGGACGATGCGGGGACAAACGAGCCGATCTGCGCCATCAGCACGATCAGCGCGGTCTGCCGCATGTACGTCGATTTTCCGGCCATGTTCGGACCGGTAATCAGCATGAGACAGTTGTCCTTCGTGTCGAGATACGCGTCGTTCGGGACAAAATAGGAATCCTGCACGAATCGTTCAACCACGGGGTGACGTCCGTCCTTGATGTCAATGATCGTACTGCCGTCCACGGTCGGGCAGACGTACGAGTTCTGTGCCGCGCATTCCGCAAAGGAGACGAACACGTCCAGCATCGCGAGTGCCTGCGCGCTCTGACGGATGCGGGCGGATTCGCGGTTCACGGCATCGCGGATGGCAGCGAACAGATCGTATTCGAGGGCTTTCAGCTTGTCGTCCGCACCGAGGATGGTCGCTTCCATGTCCTTCAGCTCGTCGGTGATGTAGCGTTCCTTGTCGGAAAGGGTCTGCTTCCGGACATAATTTGCCGGAACCTGATCCGCTGCCGAACGCGGAGCTTCAATATAATAGCCGAACACGCGGTTGTAGCCGATTTTCAGCCCCTTGATGCCGGTCTTTTCCCTCTCGGATGCCTCGGCTTCGTGAATCCACTCTTTCCCGTTGTTCATGATGTAGCGGAGCTGGTCGACGTCTTCGTGGTAGCCGTCACGGATAATGCCGCCTTCGCGCACGACGAACGGGGGATTTTCCACGATCGCCGCGTCAATGGCTTCGTAGATGTCCTCGAGCGTGTCGAGGGTACGGTGGATTTCCGCAAGCTCCCCGCTTTTGATGTCGGTGAGCATTGCCTTGATGTCCGGCAGAACCGCCGCCGTCTGTGCAATGGCACGCAGGTCACGTCCGCCCGCCGTTCCGTAGGAGACTTTCGTAATGAGGCGTTCGAGGTCGAGCACCGACGACAAGCGGTCCCGCAGTTCCTCGCGGAGCATGAAGTTGTCGCACAGTTCGCCGACCGCCTGCTGGCGCATATAGATCTGGGACGCGTTGGTCAGCGGATGTTCGATCATCTGACGCAGCATGCGCGCACCCATGGAAGTTTCGGTTTTATCGAGTACCCACAGAAGCGAACCTTTCTTTTCACCGGAGTTCATCGTTTCGCAAAGCTCCAGACTCCGTCGTGTGGACGTGTCCATTTCCAGAAACTGCGAGGACTCGTAGTAATTCAGTTTTTTGAGGTACGACAGATCTTTCATCTGCGTGACGGCGATGTACTTCAGTGCCGCACCCGCCGCGATCAGTGCCGCACGGGGCAGACCCGCCGTCTGTTCCGACGTGAACTGGTTTTCCGTCCGCTCGACCGCCTCGTCCGCTTCAAAGAAGTTCGACGCACCGTCGGTGAGCAGGGCATCCGTCCGGTTTTTGATGTACTCCGCCGTCTTCGGCAGAGTTTTCACGGACGTATTCATGAGAATCTCCCGCGCCTGATAGGTCGCGAGTTCATTGATGACGGCATCCTCGGACGCACCGTGGAGCCGGAAATCGTGGATTGCCGTCGCCGCAACGTAAGCAGTCGAAATATCGGCAAAGCACAATCCGACGGAATCGCCGTCGAAGTAGAGCGTCGCGAGATAGTTGTTCGCTTTTTCGTTGAGCAGATCCGTCTCAATCAGCGTCCCCGGCGTGATGACACGGATGACCTCGCGCTTCACGAGATTTTTCGCCGATTTCGGGTCTTCCACCTGTTCGCAGATGGCAACCTTATACCCCTTTTCGATCAGACGTCCGATGTAGGTTTCGCTGGAATGATAGGGAACCCCGCACATCGGGGCGCGTTCCTCTTCGCCGCAGTCACGTCCGGTGAGGGTCAGTTCAAGCTCCGCCGATACCAGCTGCGCATCCTCGAAGAACATTTCGTAGAAGTCTCCGAGACGGTAGAACAGGATAAAATCCTTGTATTGATTTTTGACCTCAAAATATTGCTGCATCATCGGCGTCATAGCGTATGTACCTCACAGGAAGAATGGTTAAAATCACATCACGCTCCGCAGTCAAAAAACGGAGCGCACAGAAAATCAATTTCGGAAAACGCATATTTTCCAAAGTAGTATAAAGCTTTTTGAAAGGGGTTTGGGGAAAACTTTTTCTCGAAAAAGTTTTCCCCAAAAAACTCCATTTACTTAGTGCTGATGGCCGCAGTCGGAGTGGCAGGATGCGCAGTTGTGGGAGCAGGGGCGCTGACCGGTGATGACGAACTGGAGTTCGCCGTAGACTTCGGTGGTGAGGGCGTCGAATGCCTGCTTTGCGTCAACGTATGCCACGTAAACGGGATGGCTGGTGATCTGGTCGTAGAGAGAGTCGATGCGCGCCTGAACGACATTGCGGAGAGCGTCGTCCGCTTCGCCGTTCTTGCCGAAAGCGTCGGCGAGGGCGTTCTGCTGCATGTTGTATTCTGCGATGAGGTTGTTCAGCTCTTCGGAGCGTTCGTATTCATCAATGGTTTCGCGGATCGCGAGGTGGCGGGGATCCGCCTTGATGAGTTCGCCGAGCTGTGCGATGAGGGCTTTCATTTCGGGGGTGAGAAGTTCTTCCATGACTGTATTTCCTTTCGGTTGGTTGGTGATTTATGTGAATTTTGTTGGGTTGGCTTAAATTATTTTGGCTTCCAGGCAGAACGTCGATACGCCCGTGACTTCCACGTCCACGAACCGTCCGATCAGCGCACGGTCTCCCGCAAAATGTACGGGACGTACGGGGTCACCGCGTCCGGTGAGCATATTCTCGTCGTTCTTGCTGACGTCTTCCGCCAGAACGCGCAGTTTGCGTCCGAGGAAACGTGCGTTCCGCTCGTCCGAGATTTTGTTCTGCGCCGCCAGCAGACGTTCGAACCGCGCCGTCGAGACTTCATGCGGCACCTGATTTTCCATCTTCGCCGCCGGAGTACCGTTTCTCGGGGAGTAGATGAACGAGAAGATCATGTCGTACCGCGCCGCTTCGAGCATCCGGAGCGTGCCTTCGAAGTCTTCCTCCGTTTCACCGGGGAACCCGACGATGATGTCCGACGTGATCGACACGTCCGGTACCGCCGCCCGCAGCTTCGCAATCTTTTCCAGATACGCTTCCGCCGTGTACTTCCGGTTCATCTGCTTCAGAATCTCATTCGATCCCGACTGCACCGGCAGATGGAAGTGCTTCACGATCTTTTCTTCCGTCGCCATCGCCTCAATCAGACGGTCGGACGCGTCCTTCGGATGGCTCGTCATGAACCGCAGACGGAAATCCCCGTCGAGAGCGGCGATCCGGTGGAGCAGATCCGCGATGTCGCAGCCGTCCCCGCCGTTGTACGAGTTCACGTTCTGCCCGAGCAGGGTGATGTCGCGCGCACCGTCGGCGATGAGCTGCTTCGCTTCTTCGATAATGTCTTCCGCACGGCGGCTGCGTTCGCGTCCGCGGACGTAGGGAACGATGCAGTACGAGCAGAAATTGTTGCAGCCGTACATGATCGACAGCCATGCCATGTGCTTCGAGGTCCGCGCGATCGGCAGACCTTCCGCGATCGTCCAGTTTTCGCTGAGGATGAACTGACGGCTCTTTTTCTCAAGTGCGGCGAGTACCAGCGAGGGAACGCGGTGAATCGCGCCCGTGTCAAAGGTGAACGAAACGTAGGGATAGCTCATTTTCAGCTTGGTGGCACGCGCTTCCTGCGTGACCATGCACCCGCCGACACCGATCACGACGTCCGGGTTCGCGTCCTTGATGTGCTTGTACTGCCCGATGATGGACAGCGCCTTCTTTTCGGCGTGTTCGCGGATGGCGCAGGTGTTCACGAGGATCAGGAGCGCTTCCTGCGGCGTGTCCGCGCGGGTGTAGCCCATCGTTTCGCAGAGACCCGCGAGCCGTTCGCTGTCCGCCTCGTTCTGCTGGCAGCCGAAGGTCTGGATGAAATACTTCGGCGTGACCCCGCGTTTCGCATGGCGTGCGGCGACTTTGTCTGCGACCGCAAGCTCGGGAGCAACGGTGGGATCAATGATTTTGGATTCGATATAGTTTGCTGCCATAGGTTTGGTTTTATTCCTTCTATATAAACTGTTGTCAGAGAGATTACGGTTCTATAAATTCCGTCCGTGCACCGTCGGTTGCGGTAATGCCGCCGTCCGATGCCACCAGCACAGCTTCAAATCCGCCGGCCGTTTCGTACAGTTCCATCGCCGCGTCCGTGCCCATCACGAACAGTGCCGTCGACAGCGCATCCGCCGCTGCACCGCTCATGCAGTATACCGCTGTTTCGCGCAGACCGCTGTCCGCCGGATACCCCGTGGACGGATCGAAAATATGATGATAACGTACACCGTTTTCTTCAAAATACCGCTCGTAATCGCCGGAAACCGCGACAAATCCGTCGTCAATGTGCAGATAGCCGAGGACGCCGTTCGGATCGTCCGGTTCGCGGATGCCGATTTTGTATGGCGTGCCGTCGGGCTTGTCCCCGAATACGCCGATCGTTCCGCCGACGGAAACCAGTCCGTAGGGGATGTCCGTCGTCTTGAGATACCGGATCAGTTCATCCGCAGCCGCACCTTTTCCGATGCCGCCGAGGTCAATCTGTACGGCTGTATCGGGACGCATGACGGTGTTCCGCCGGTCGTCAAGGGTGATGTTTTCATAGCCGACGTGGGCAAGGATTGCATCAATGTCGGACTGCGCGGGAACCGGTCCGCCGCCCGTGACATTCCACAGCTCCGCGAGACCGCCCGCCGTGAAGTCGAACGCGCCGTCTGTCATTTCCGAAATGTCATACGCCGTAACCAGCACGGCTTCCAGTACATCGCTGATTTCCGTGAACTCCGTATCGCTGTGATTCAGGGCGTACAGTTCACTTGCCGGATCGTGTGCCGACAGGACGGATTCCAGTTCCGCGACAATGCGTTCGCATTCCGCCGCTGCTTCGTCGAGTTGTTTTTCCGTGACGCCCGTCCGCGCCAGACGTACGGTGATATACGTGTCCATCGCGAAAAATACGGTGTCACGGTATTCCTCCGGTTCACGCACACATCCGGAAAGCAGCAGGACGAGCGAGAGAACGAGGGCAAAAATTCGTAGTTTCATCGTTTTTTGGTGATAAATTCCGGCATAAGGTTCAGAATCACTCCGTTGACCGTGCCGTAGAAGGCCGACGCCGCAAAGAGCGCGGGAGTATATGCCAGTACCGCGGACCCTGTCAGAAGCACCGCCGCTGTGAGCTGACCGAGGTTGTGCGCCGTCGCACAGAGAACGGAGACGCCGATGAAGCTCAGTCCGGGCAGTCTGCCGGCAATGCAGAGCATCGCGATCACCAGCGCACCGCCGCATAAGCTGAACAGGAGCGAGGTGACGTTCCCGAAGAGGAGAAACGTAATCAGGCACCGGCAGAGCGAAATGACCGCCGCGTTCGCGATGCTGTGGGTCCGGTAGAAGACAGCGAGGATCGCGAGGTTGGCAAGTCCGATTTTGAATCCGGGAAGGGGAAGAACCGCCGCCGGAAGAAGCGATTCCACAAAGGAGAGGATC
>JBGVOJ010000175.1:0-2737 GCA_045126415.1 Eubacteriales bacterium
TAATTTATTCATATCGCCGCTCACCGCTTCCGGCTCGAAGATGTTGTCCTCCGATGCCTTCACCAGCAGGCAGGCGTAGATTTCAAGGTTATAGGCCCGGTCGGGCAAGATCAGCATTCCCGTACGGTTGTCGTGGAAGAAGCGTTCGTCCTTGAACAGGTCGAGGTCCCCGAACATGCCGCTGTTCGCCATGTGGTGTCCGTACAGGAGAGAGTAGGCATCGCTGAAATCGGGAGCGTTTCTCGAATCGAGGAAGATGCTTCCCGCCAGCGCAAAATTGCCGTAGATGTCGGTATTGATGTAGGACAGGTTGTCTTCGCCCTGCACTACGGGGAAGTCGACGTTCGTGTTGTCGACGGTGACCCATGCGCGGATGTCCTTGTTGATGGCGAGGAGTTCGTCGAAGGTCGCGCCTTCCTCTTCTTCTTCGCCTTCCGCGGTCACGGTTACTTTGGGTTTGAGTTTGATCATGTCCGCCTGCACATTGTCGGCGGCGGCGTAGATTTGTTCGTTGTCCCAGAGAGCGTAGACGGAATAGGCACCGGCGACGACCAGAAAGACGGCGACAACGAAGGAAACGAGGGCATTTGCACCCTTGAGAAAGAGTTTGGAAAAGGTCATTGGAATGGAAGAAATCCGATATTCCGGGGGACGGTTTGTCCCCCGGAACCGGGTTTAGATTGGTTTGCTTGGATTTGAGTTAGTTCAGACTTGAATTAGTCTTCGGAACGACGCTTCTTGGAAACCATGAAGCCTGCGCCGCCAACTGCTACTACGCCGAGCATTGCGATGTAGGGGATGGAGTCAACGGAAATACCGGTGTCGACGGTGGTACCCTTATTGTTGGTGATTTCAACCTTTTCACTAGGTGCATCCAGTTCTTCATTTTCTACTTTATTAGTAGTAGCAGTTCCATCATTCAGAGCATACTTTGCAGCATCATACGCACCATTTGCTTCAGTAGTATAATCGGATTCTTCTACAGTATAGGTAATACCATAAGGAATATTGTCGAAAACTACAGATTCATTATGTTTAAGGTTGAGAGTTACTTCTGCGGTTGTTGCACCTTCAGCAAATACAACACTACCAGTATCCTTGTCACCTTCTACAGTTGCGTCAGAGGTATAAGTAATGGTGCTGTTTACAGCCTTACCAGTAGAGTTCGTAAAGGTAACTTTTACTTCAAAGTCCTTAGAAATATCACCAAGGTTACCAGTTACATTCTTCTTTACAGTAAGGTCGCCTGCATCATATACGTTTTCAAAACCTGCGATCTTAGAGTCGGTAATACCATCACCAACTTCTGTGCCATCATCATTGATCTTGCCCTTTTCGTCTTTAAGACTAAGAGTAACAAATGCAGTATAGTAAGTATTAGTTCCCTCGTCGTATGCAACAGTAACTTTCAGGAACGCTTCATCTGTATCATAGGTTACACCAAGAGTATCGCCTTCAACTTCATTTACCTTATAATAGTAAACGCCAACACCAGGCCATGTAATGTCAGAAAGAGCAACAGCAACGTCCTGTTCATAACCAGCAGCAGTAGCAGTACCTTCTTTAAATTCAATAGTAGAATTCGGAATTGCCGGCATATCATCTACATCAAGATTTGCGTTAGAATCTGTCAGATCGTATGCAGTGTAGGTAAAGGTAAAAGTTTCCGCCGGGTTAGCTTCACCATTGGTAGACTTATAAGTCTTGGTAAACCTTGCATCCTGATTTGCTGCCATCGCCGCAGTACCCATGCTGAGCATCATTGCTGCTGTCAGCATCATCGCAAGAATCTTTTTCATTGGATTTTTCTCCTTTGTTTTAAAAAAATTTTTCTTGAAAAAGTGTTTGTATTTATGTCGTCCCTTTCGGGCCTGGCATACGTTGTTGTGTGGGCTATACGCCCCTCCGGCGGAGGATCGTGATGACCTTTCCCTCCACCTGCTCCATCGGGACCGCGCCCCAGTCCCGGCTGTCCGTCGTCTGTGTGCGATAGTCGCCCATCACGAACACATGGCCGTCCGGCACCCGGTACGGGTACTCGATTCCCTCTTTCGCGTACGACGGATACAGGATTTCTCCTCCCTGCACCGTCCCGTTGACCGTGAGCGTGCCCGTGTCGTCGAGCATCACCACGTCCGTTTCTCTGGCGATAATCCGCCCGATCTGCCGTTTTCCCTCCGCGTTCAGCACAATCACGTCGTTTTTCGCGTAATCCTGCTGCATCCGGAACACGATCATCAGGTCGCCGTCCTTCATCGCCGGGAACATGCCGTTCCCGCTCACCTGCGTTACGAGGAACACCTGCGTGAACAGGATGTACCCCGCGGTCGCGAGGATCACGACCTTCCAGAACAGGCTGCGGTACCCCGCCGACGTTTCCAGATCGGCACGGCGTCTGCGGATGATTTTCTCCGCCGTCCGTTCAGTCTTTCTTTTCGCCATTGCCTGTCACCTGTCCGTTTCCGCCGGCCTGCAGCTTTTTCGCATACTTCACCAGTTCGTTGTACTTTGTGCGGGACTCGTTCAGAGCCGCTTTGTACTTTTCGACGGTGGCGTCCGAGGTTTTCTGCTGGGCTTCGAGGAGCGCGTCATAGCGGGCACGCTCGGCGGAGATGGCGGAGTCGTAGAGGTCGTTGAGTTCGCCGAGTTTCTTCCAGAGGTCACGCTCGTCCACGCCGAAGAGGGTCTTGCGGAAGCGGACTTTCGTGAGCCACCGGAGCATTTGTTCATGCGCGTG
>JBGVOJ010000176.1:0-12200 GCA_045126415.1 Eubacteriales bacterium
CGATTTCGTTCGGCGTGATGAGCATCCATTCGCGACCGTTTTCGAGAACGGCGGGATAGCGGAATTCACGGTCAAAAAAGCCGATCTGCGGAATGACCCGTCCGTCGGAAAATCCGCGCAGATCACCGCAGGCGAAGGCCTCGTACGGCTTGTATAATTCGTATTTCAATTCCCACGTTCCCTCGTTTTTTCCCGGAACGGTGACGGTTGTCAGATACGGATCGCTGGCGAATTCATCATAATCAAGCCGATGGAGCATATCCGGAAAATACCGCTCGAACAATTCGCGGTCACCGGGATTGTTTTCCGTATCCATCCCGACGGCGGCTGCGAGAACGAACGCAAACGCCTCCTCCGCAGTGAGTCCGCAGTCCGTGCAGAGCTCGTCGATGATCTCCTTCTGTACGAAATCCGGCTCACAGTTGAGGAAAATACTCATTTTTTCGAGGAGAACGCGGTTATAACGGTCGAATTTTTCATTTGATTTCATGATTTACCGTGCGTCGAAGGAGAACAGGTGGACGGTGTCCGCTTCGTCGTTGTTCCAGAGGGAGTTTACCGTGATCGTCAGAGATGTGAGTTCAAGATTCACGGGAATGTTCACGCAGTAGCGCAGATTGCAGTCGTCCTCGTACAGCGTGACGGTTCCGCCGTCCGCTCTGACGCCGGTGACGACATAACTTTTCGCGAGCGTTTTCGGCATAATCATTGTCGGAGATTCCGGCACGATGTTCGCGCGCATGGAATGACGGCGTTCGCACCAGTCTCCCGGCAGGGTCGCGCGGTCGAGGTCGGGGTCAAAGGCGATGTGGACATTTTCGATCTTCTGCGGCTTTGCAAAAGTGTAGCCGACCGCCTGACCGAGCGGGAGGGTTGCCCCCTGATCGTCGGGGCCGTAGGTGTGGTTGGTACGGTCGATGCCGTTGCGGAGGTTGTCGAGACCGTCGGTCAGTTCCGCTTCCGCGATAAACACGGGGATTTCGCGCTTGTTGTACGGCAGGAAACAGCCGTTTTCCATCAGCCGTCCCTTCAGCAGTCCGAGTTTTTCTTCATAAACGCCGCGCGGACTGAGATCAAATTCCCGTGCAATGTTCGCCGCCGTGCCGACCGCTTCCCCAAGGGTCGCGCAGGTCGCCATGACACGCGCGCTGCTCATCGCCGCGTGGGTGAGGGAAATGTTCCGTCCGGCAAAGAACAGGTTCGCGATGTTCTTCGAATACAGACAGCGGTACGGGATACCGTACGGTGCGGGAGTCTTGCCCCAGACGTTCGGGTTGCCGTAGTGATAGAATCCGTCGGGATGGTGGTCGTCGAGCGGCCATCCGCCGAACGCCGCGATGTCGTCAAAATGACCGCCGGACAGTACGTCGCCCTGCGTCATGATGTAATCGCCGACCATGCGGCGGGATTCGCGCTTGCCGGGAAGGAATCCGAGAAAGTCGAGCTGCCAGTAGTCCGCATCTTCGACCTCGCCGCTGTTCTTGATGTAGTCGAACATACCGTACGCGAGGGAGACGAGTTCGTCGCGGAGTTCTTCGGTGTCGGCGATGGAGTCACGGTTGCCGCCGAGTTCGAGATACCAGTAGTTTTCGGAAACGGCCTTCATGTTCGGCTTGCGGAGAGCGATTTCCCCGGTCGTCAGGCGTTTCGCCCACGACGGAAGGATGAATTCCGATTTGCGGTCGCTCTTCCGGCACTGGATGAGACAGCTCATGCCCATCGTCTGGCGGTCAGCGACGGTTTGAGAGGTCTTTTCGCCGAACTCGTCGCAGGATTCGCGTCCGACACGGTATTCCGCGCCGGTCAGGGGAGCGAGAATGCTGTCGCCGGAGCAGTCCGCGAAGTATTTCGCTTCAACTTTGTGCCACTTCTGCGTGGTGGTCTGCCAGCCGGTGATGCTTCGGATGACGCCGTTCTTGCAGTCGGTCACGGCGTCACAGCAGGAGCAGTTGAGCAGATAGGTGATGTTTTCCTCATCACGGATTTTGCCGTAGAGGAGACCGTCCCAGATGCCGTAGATTTTGTCGGGGTTGCGGTAGAGGGATTCAAGCTGGATCTCTTCAATAATACCCGTTTCGCGGTTGTTGGAACCGTCGGAACCGCAGACCCACATGCGGATTTCGGACGACGCATTGCCGCCGAACATGGGGCGGTCCTGCATGATGACGACCTTTGAACCGCCGCGGGCAGCCGCGATGGCCGCGCACATTCCGGCAAGTCCGCCGCCGACCACGCACAGGTCACAGGTATGGAGAATGGTTTCGAGCATGATTGATACCTCGTTTTCTGTAATCAGCCTTCGTTGTATGCTTCGTAGAGTTTTTCAAGTTTGGTTTCCCATACAGTCCGGTTGGATTCAAAGGAACTTGCGTACGTGCCGGCCGAGTTGTTCATGACGTAGCTTGCGAAGAAGTCGCTGAATCCGAGATCGGCGTAGTACATATCAACAAATTCCAGATAGAGAGAGCTCTTGATGAGGTCGAGAACCTGAGAAGAACTTTCGTCGCGGACGTATTTGCCTTTCAGGGCAACTTCGTAATATTTCGGGAGGATATCGTTGTAGCCGACGCTGCCCAGTGCTTCGAGAATGAGAGCGGAATTGCTGCTCTTTTCTGCGGAGATCGGAACGGCGGCAACGGTGTAGCGGCGGAGGATGGTGGTATAGTAGTCTGCCTGTTCCTCATCGTATTTCGGATACGGCAGGATACCGAAGTCGACTTCCATGTCGCGGAGATATTCGATTCCTTCCAGAACCATACCCATGAACAGGTACTTGCCTTCCATGAAGTACTGTGCCATCGACGGTTCGGTGTTGGCGCCGACCAGAACAAAATCGGCGGAGGAGGCATTGACGAACGTATTGCTGTGGTAGAACTCGTTTACACGATCGGCACCGTTCACGGTGCGTTCATCGGGTACGAGAATATAGCGAATACCGTCGCTGTCCACACCGGTGTAATTCAGACCGAACGAGGAGAAGAACGGCTGGATGGAGTTGTTGTAGGCGCAGAATCCGCGCAGGTCATCCATGTTCATCTGTCCGTCCCCGTTGATGTCGTTGGTTACGGTTTCGGACATACCGAGAAGCTTGTCAAATGTCCATGTTCCGTTCAGCGCATCTTCATAGGGATAGGTCATATTGTGGTCGTCCATGACTGCCTTGTTGAAGAAAATGACGTTGGCATTCGAGAAGGAAGAGATCGCAAAGTCGCCGCAGACGGTGGAGACCTGACCGTTCAGATTGATGCCGTCGGTGTATGCTTCGACCCAGTACGGTTTGGTCAGGTCGATGTAATCTTCATCGAGCAGATTCACAAAAACACCTTCCACATTGAGAGGCTGAACGATGTTGCTCTGTCCGGTAACAATGTCAAAGGTCGAATCGTTCGCCAGAACCGTTCCGCGGATCTTTTCCTGGAAGGTGGACATATACGTCCAGCTTCCGAGCTCAATGGTGTAGGTCATGGAACAGTCGAAGCGTTCTTCGATGGTGCGGTTCCGGTTATAGACTTCCGCGTCGATCACGTCGCCGTCCATTTCCGCGGCAAATTCGTCTTTGGCTTCTTCACGGATGAGCGTATTGATGGTCACGCCGTCCAGACTGAGATCGGGCAGATCATCGGTAACGGCCGCCTCTTCCGCCTCGGATACAGTTTCTTCTGCGGCTGCTGTGGTTTCCGATGAGGACGGCACTTCCGCTTTGGTTTCCGAAGTACTTCCGCAGCCATAGAAATTGGATGTCAGAAGTGCCAGTAAAAGAAAGATACAGGGAATACGTTTCATGAGGGGGCCTCCTTTTTGAATATATATTTTTGTATAAAATGAATGGCTTCATCCGCTTTTTTTCATTATATCATACAACCATAACAGATTCAAGAAAAAGCCTGTAATTTATCAAAATTCCCGTTTGACAAGACCGGCGGAAAGGTATATAATATGGTAGACAAAAATATTTACCGGAGAACAGCATGAACTATAAAGCAGCTATTTTCGACCTCGACGGCACCCTCCTCGATACCCTCGATGACCTTTGGGACGCCGTGAATCATACCATGGACGTCTACGGCTTCCCGCGCCGTACCCGGAACGAAGTCCGCGCCTTTGTCGGCAACGGCGTCGAACGCCTGATCGCACTTTCCGTTCCCGACGGACTGGAGAATCCGAAGTTTCCCGAAGCCGTCACGTCCTACCGCGCGTATTACGCGGCAAATTCCGAACACAAAACCGCTCCCTACGACGGTGTGATCGATCTCATCCGAACACTTATCGCCGACGGAATCGCCGTTTCCGTCGTTTCCAACAAGCCGCACGGCTCGACCGTGACTCTCTGCGCGAAGTATTTCCCCGAAATTTCCGTGGTCTGCGGTGAGAGGGAAGCCGAAGGCATCCGCCGCAAGCCGTATCCGGACACCGTCTTCAAAGCGGTGCAGGATCTCGGCCTTGACGTGAACGACTGTGTCTATATCGGCGACTCCGAGGTGGACATCAAAACCGCGCGGAACGCCGGAATGGACTGCATTTCCGTCCTCTGGGGCTTCCGCGACGAAGACGAACTGCGCGAAGCCGGAGGCACCGTTTTCGTCCGTACCGCAGACGAGCTGTACGATGCAATTGTAAAATAATGGACAAGGACAGCCTGTTTTTCGGGCGGTCCTTTCATCTTTTTGTCGAAATCTTGTTTACAAAGCGGATGGAAAATGCTATAATAAAAATGAAATAGCGCGCACCTTTTTCTCCTATTTTTTACCCAAAAGGATTACATAATGGTTTTCTCGAATCTTCTGTTTCTGTATATTTTTATGCCGGCGTTGTTTCTGGCGTATTTTATTATAAAAAACAACACCTGGCGCCGCATCGTGCTTCTGGCGTTTTCCCTGCTGTTCTACGCGTGGGGGGAACCGATTGCGATCTTCCTCATGATCGGGCTGGTGCTCGGCGACTACCTGTGCGGTCTTCTGATCGATCACGTCTACACGGCGTGGGCGAAAAAACTATGGCTTGTGATCGCCATAATATTCAGCCTGAGTATTCTCGGCGTGTACAAATATCTCGGATTCTTCACCGAGACGTTCAACACCGTTTTCCGTGCGCAGGTTCCCGTGCTGTCACTGACTATGCCGATCGGGATCAGTTTCTTTACCTTCCAGACGATGTCCTATGTCATCGACGTTTACCGGGAAGACGCGAAGGTGCAGAAATCCTTCTTTACTCTCCTGCTGTACGTTTCGTTCTTCCCGCAGCTCATCGCCGGTCCGATCGTACGCTACAAGGACATCGAGGAACAGCTTGCCGACCGTCATGTGAATCTCGCGGATTTCAACGACGGCCTGTTCCGCTTCTCGGTCGGTCTTGCCAAAAAGGTTCTGATCGCGGACTGCTGTGATACCGTGGTCACGGCGCTGTACGGACTGACGGAAGTCACGTTCGTCTCCCGCTGGGTGGGTGCGCTGTTCTTTACGCTGCAGCTCTATTTCGATTTCTCCGGATACTCCGACATGGCCATCGGGCTTGGCAGAATGTTCGGCTTCCGCTTCCTTGAAAACTTCAACTATCCGCTCATCTCCCGGAGCGCGACCGAGTTCTGGCGGAGATGGCATATGTCCCTCGGCACGTTCTTCCGCGATTATGTCTACATTCCGCTCGGCGGCAACCGTCACGACCAGCAGAGAAACATTCTCGTCGTGTGGTTCCTCACCGGGATGTGGCACGGTGCGTCGTGGAACTTCATTCTGTGGGGGCTGTACTATGCCGTTCTGCTGATGTGGGAAAAGTCCACGCTGCTGAACACGTTCAAAAAAATGCCGAAGCCGGTGTCCTTCGTGGTGTCGCACGCATATACGCTGTTCATCACCGTGTTCGGCTTTGCGATTTTCTACTTTGACACAAATCTGCTGAAGAATCTCGGCTACCTGTTCGGCTTCGGCTGTACGGGCGTGACCGATATCTTCACCAATTCTGTTATTTTTGACAACATCCTTCTGCTCGCGGCCGCTCTGTTCTTCTCCGTACCCGTCATCCCGACGCTGTGGAACAAGTTGAAGGAACGCGGCGCGATCCCGTATACGGCGGAACGTATTCTTAAGACTCTTGTGCTGATCGCGTTTATCACACTCGCGTCGGTACGTCTGGTCGGCAATTCCTACAGTGCCTTCCTTTACTTCCGCTTCTGATCCCATCTTACGAAAGGTCGTTTAACTATGAAAAATAAAGCCGTTGACCTTGTATGTCTCTGTGTGGCTGCCGTCCTGTTCGGCAGCGTGGCGCTGCTCAATTTCTTTCAGCCGGACCGTCCGACGGAATCGGCGATGGAGCAGCGGAAACTTGCGGAGATGCCGGCGTTCTCGCTGGAATCTCTCGCGGACGGTTCGTTTTTTGCGGAAACGTCCGTCTTTGTGTCCGACACCTTCCTGTACCGCGACCAGCTGGTCGGGCTTTCCAAGAAAATGGATACCCTTCGCGGGATTGATTATTCCGTTGGCGGTGCGGAAGACAGTTTTGTACTTTTAGATAACGCATCCGGTGCCGCAGCCGGAGAAGACGAAGCGGCGAATGCGGCGGCGGATCAGATCGCGGCGGCTTTTGACAGCCTTCTGAACCAGACGGAACCGTCCGCGGAAGAAATACCTGCTGAACCGGAAATTCCGGCAGACAGCGAAATCATTGAAGAAACGCCTGAGGAAGACGTGATCACGGAAGAAGCCGTGGTTCCGTCCGGCGAGATCGAGGAGGATTCCGTACCGGAACAGATGCCTGAACCGGAACCTCCGGTCGAAGCGGTGATTGACGTTCCCGAAGAAACTCCGTCCGTGGAAGAAATGCCTGCGGAATCACCGGAAGTCACCGAACCCGAGGACGTACCGGAATCGGAAGTTCCCGAAATTCCCGTCGAACCGGTAGTTACGGCGATTCATTTGTCCAAAAGCAGTCTGAAGCTGACCGTCGGAAGCGGTTCCGTGGTCAATGCGACGGTGGAATCCACCGCGGAATCCGGCGCGAAAGTCAAGTGGTCGATTTCCGATAAAAATATCGCGACCATCGCGATGAACCCGAACGGCGGCATTGACGTCAAGGGCGTTGCGGAAGGAATCTGCACGCTGACCTGTTCCGCCGGCGAAGGTGACGCGAAGATCCAGCAGAAGTGCGAGATCACGGTCAGTGCGATCACGGCGCAGACGCCCGCAGAGGAAAATCTCACCGCGGACTTCCTGCCGGACGGTCTGTTCATTTACGGTGACGGCGTCTACACGCAGGCGTATTATTCCGCGACCAACGCACAGAATTACGCCCAGACGGCGGCTTATTATAAGACTCTGTTCGGGGAAAAGACCCGCGTGAGCATGGTTGTGGCACCGGTTTCCGCGATGGTGATCGACAACCCGACGGTCACGTCGAAGATCCCGAACCAGAAGGACATCCTCGACAAGATGGCGGCGTTCGTTGATCCCTCGGTCAACTTTGTTGACGCGTATACGGAAATGTACGACCACCGCGACGAGTACCTGTTCTTCAAGAGTGACCACCACTGGACAGCGCGCGGCGCGTACTACGCATACTCCGCGTTCGCGAAGTCTGTCGGTCTGGAACCTACACCGCTTGACGGGTTCGACTACACCGTCATGAACGACAGCTACCACGGCAGTATGTACAACTACACTTACGACGCGCGCGTCAAGAATTTTGTGGACACGATCGAGGCATTCTTCCCGCGGAAAAAGCATACGATGACCATATCGGCAATCGGCGGCGCGACGTACAATTACGATACCTGCATCGTCAGCACGAACAAGACCTACGTGACCTTCATCGCGGGGGATAACCCGTACACGGTCATCAACGTCCCGGACAATCCGCAGGACTTCAACGTACTGGTGCTGAAGGACTCCTTCGGCAACGCGTTTATCCCGTTCCTGTGTGAACACTACGGCAACATCATCGTCGTGGACACCCGCCATTCCGGCATGAACGTGTATGACCAGCTGAAGGATTACGGTCTGTCCGACATCATTTTCGTGAACAACATTCAGGCGGCGAACTCGTCTTCGTGGTACAGCATGTACATGAAGGCGGTCGGCGTGAATATCGGCGGATGAGAGCCTGTAATATGAAGAAATTCCGTATTTTTTGTGTGGTACTCTGTGTTCTGCTTTTGTGTGCTTGCTCTGTGAATACGGGAGTAGCTGAAATGTCTGCAAACCCTTTGTCAGAAGGGATAAACTGGGATTTACCGCCATCGATTATACTGAACGGTCGGGAATATTACGCCCCGCATATGCCGGTCAGCGAACTGCCGGAAGGTTATGAGTATGCTGGCGTTTTATCGGATGAAGCAGCAAACAATACCGGTTTATACGGACACGATTACTATATTTCCGGTGATTCTGAGATTTTGACGGATATCTATGTATTTCAGGAGTGCGGAACACCGATCAGCAAGGATACTGTAGATACAACGAAACGTCAGTGGGCATATGTCCAATGGATTTTGTCGGAGTAAATGCGACTTTATCCGGTATAAAGTTTTTTGAAAGGGGTTCGGGGAAAACTTTTTTCAAAAAAGTTTTCCCCGAGAAACTCCATTTTATAAAAAAAGGAGAACAATATGAAACTTGGTATTATCAACGGGTGGAGCGAGGACAGCTTCGCTTACGTGGCACAGAAGGGGCTGCACGCGGTCGAATTCTGCTGCAACCACAACTACGACAGCATGGAAGTTGCCGGACACGTGGACGAAATCCGCGAACGGATGGCGAAGTACGACGTTGTGGTCGGTTCCATCGGACGCTGGGGTCAGCGCCGGATTGATGAGAACGGAAACATCATCGAATCCGCCCTCCAGCACGACAAGAACCTGATCGACGCGGCATCCGCACTCGGCTGTCCGGTGTTCAACACCGGCTGCAACGCAGTGGAAGGCAAGACCTTTGAAGAAAACTGCAAGATCGCCATCGACTATTTCGGTAAGCTGATCGACTACGCAAAGGGCAAGAATGTCAAGATCGCTGTTTACAACTGCTCGTGGGAAAACTTCGTTGTGGAAGACCCCGCATGGGAAATCGTGCTCGGCGCACTGCCGGATCTCTGGCTGAAGTACGACACGTCGCACTGTCTCGGCCGCGGCGGCGACTACATCAGGGAAATGTACAAATGGGGCGAACGCATCGCGCACTTCCACCTCAAGGGTTCGATGTACATCGACGGCCGTCACTACGATGACCCGCCGGCAGGTCTCGACCAGGTCAACTGGGGCGCAGTTATGAATCTGCTCTACACCAAGGGCTATAACGGAATGATCTCCATCGAGCCGCACTCCGGCCGCTGGATGGGCGTCCGCGGTCAGTGGGGCGTCGACTTCACCATTCAGTTCATCACCCCCTACATCATGCCCGAAAACTACGAATGGAACGGCAACCCGTATATGCCGTAAAGAAATGGAATTTCTTGGGGAAACCTTTTTTTCGAAAAAGGTTTCCCCAAACCCTTTCCAAAAAACTTTATACTGTTATAGATGACAAAGTTTGTGCAGATTTGGAGGATATAAAATTATGTTTGTTGTGGACTCGCACTGTGACAGCATTGCGATGGTTGGGAATCAGCCGCTTGTGAATCCGTATAATTACAGTAAGAAGTATCAGCAGCTGCAGATGGTGGCGATGTTCTGCGCGCATCCGAAGGATACAAAGCAGGATTCGTGGAACCGTGCGCAGCATTATATTGATGTTTTTAACAAGGCGATGGAAGATGAAAAAGACGTGGTTCTGCCTGTCCGGACGTACGCGGATATTGAAGCGGCGTTCGCTGCAGGGAAGCACGCGGCTCTGCTGACCGTGGAAGGCGGACTTGGCTTCAATACCGTGGAGAATTTCCGTACCGTATGGGAAGCCGGTGTGCGTGTGTTCGGCGTGACCTGGCTGAGCAACGATATGGCGAAGAGCAACCGCGTTTTTGACGACGGGGAAGAAGATACCGGACTTTCCGATCTTGGTCGTGCGATTGTTGCGGAAGGGAACCGTCTCGGCATGATCTTCGACGTGTCGCACATTTCCGACAAGAGCTTCTGGGATCTTGCGGAAATCGCGGAAAAGCCGATTATCGCGACCCATTCGAATTTCCGTACCCTCTGTGGACATACGCGCAATCTGACCGACGATATGGCACGGCAGATCGTGAAGGGCGACGGTATGATCGGTCTGAATCTCTGCACGGCGTTCGTGCATGACGTTCCCGAACAGAGGACGGTTGAAAATTTCTTCCGTCATCTCGATTACTTCCTCGAAAACTTTGACGAAGATCATATCGGCTTCGGCGGAGATATCGACGGCGTGGGCGGGGTCTACCCGACGCCGGTGAATGAAGGTTCGTCGATCCACGATCAGCTGATCGAATTCATGGAAAAGCATTATTCCGCATCCGTGATCGAAAAGGTTGCGGGGCTGAACTATCTGAACTTCCTGAAGAAGTATCTGTAAGCGGAGGCTGTCTTGAACATTACCGGACACCTCAAAACGATCACCCGTCACCGGATGCTTGTGCTGAAGCACTGTATCCTTTGCGGGATTCCGTTCCGCGGACTGGTGCATGATCTGTCGAAATACTCGCCGGCGGAATTTCTCGCCGGAGCGAAGTATTACGAACAGGGCGGCCGCAGTCCGAACGAACACGAACGGGAAGTCAAAGGCTATTCTTCCGCGTGGATGCACCACAAGGGGCGCAATCCGCACCATTACGAATACTGGTATGACGTAAATACGAAATCACGGCAGTACGAACCGGTTCCGATGCCGCTTGATTACCTCAAGGAGAGCTTCTGCGACCGTGTTGCCGCGAGCAAAATCTATAAAGGCGATGCCTACACGGATTCCGTTGCCCTCGATTACTTCAGAAGCCGTCCGTCGGAAAAGCTCATGCACCCGTGTACGGCGTGCATCCTCGAATCGTGGCTGACGATGCTTGCCGAAGAAGGTGAAGAAAAAACTTTCGCCCATATCCGCCGCATCGGCGAAATCAGATACTGCCCGATATGCAAAAAATGCACAGACTGAATGACTGTGCATTTTCGTTTTATCGGAATTATACCTGATCCGCGCTTTCGACGTACAGCGGGAGCGGGAACCACGAACGCATTGCGGGAGTCAGCTTGCGGGTGTACGGGGAGTAGAGACCGAAGAGGAACTGCATTGCTTCCATGTGGGAAAGTTCGAGGTCACATTCGCCGTCGAAATCTTCCACGGAGGCGGTGTTGTTTTCCACCGTCAGCCTGATCTTGCAGTCGCCTGCATAGCCGTGGATGAACAGCGTCAGCGTGCCGTCCGCGAGGGTTTCAAGCGTGGTTTTGAACTTCAGGAACGCACCGGTGACCTTTTTGTAGTTCAGAATGTTGAACATATCGCAGGTGCCGATGTCGGTGTGTTCACAGAGAGCCATCGCCGCTTCGTACATTTCGTTGTCCCATGCCGCGATGTTCATGTGGACGTCGCCGTACTTCCGGATGTAATTGCGGATCACATCGTTGAAGTACGTCCTATCGGTCAGGGTCAGTTCGTTCAGATCCCCGCAGAAATAGCCGATGAATTCGCCGTCCTTCAGGATCGCGCGGACGGGCTTGCGCCACGAACGGGCGATGTCGAGGAACATTTCGCGGGAACGGTTGGTGCGCAGCGGACGGGTATTGTGAAGTTCGAACATTTTGTCAAGCAGTTCGGTGTCGCCTTCGTTCACGTCGCGGATCTCCAGCTCGGTGAAGGGAACGTCGCGGAAGATGTAGCGCATATTATTGGAATTGATCGAGAGATTGTACTGCATACCGGCGTGGTCGTAACCGAAAAAGCCGTAACGCTGGCGTCTGCCGCCGAGGACGGAGAAGTCCACGCCGTCGCGGATCATATCGGAGAGCGCCATGTTCATGCAGTCGATCATGTACCCCTTCGAACGGGAGTACGGATGCACTGCCACGTTGCCGATCCCGCGGCTGGTCAGTTCTTCGCCGTTTACGTTTAGAACGGAGTCATACGCGCCGATGGCTGCCTTGAGCTTGCCGTTCTCTGTGACGACGTAGTTGTTGTAGCAGGGATCGTATTCCTTCTTGTAGAGCTTCGGGAGGAGCTTCTTGAAGTCGGAGCCGTCGCCGTTGAAGCCGAAGACGTAGTTCATGAAGTCCATGAGGTCGTCGTACATTTCGGGATAGCCGCGGCCTTTGTAAAGGA
>JBGVOJ010000177.1:0-5728 GCA_045126415.1 Eubacteriales bacterium
GCATCGGTCCCGAAGGTGTGGAGATTGTTAAGTAAATAGAATTTCTCGGGGGAAACTTTTTTTCAAAAAAGTTTCCCCCGAACCCCTTTCAAAAAACTTTATACTGGGAAAGGAGATGGGCGTTTGCTGAAATCGGAAGAAATACGGGAACGTGCGGACAAAATTCTGCGTGACACGGGACTGCTTGCGGAATTGGCGAAATACGGGGACGTGCACCCCATCGGCAGTTACCGGATGGACATCATGGCGTGGAACGACATTGATATAGATGTAAGAAACGACATGATGAGTCTGGAAAAGCTGTATGCGCTGACGCGGTATGTGCTGGATGTTTTTCATCCGGTGTGGTACGAAGCGAAGGAAGAAGTCACGGACGAAGGAAAAACGGTCTGGTTCCACGGCTGGGAAGCCGTGATTGACGGGGAGCTGTGGAATTTCGACATCTGGTTCTTTGATGAAGAGACGATCACGAAAGCGGAGGCGTTCTGCGACGGAATTTCCGCGAAACTGGCGGCGGAACCGGAGAAAAAGGCGTTGATCGCGCAGATCAAGCGGGAGCTGATCGGACGGGGGATGTATTCGTTCGAGCAGTTCTGCAGCATGGACGTATACCGCGCGGTACTGGAACTGGGCATGACCTCGGCGGATGAGATGATCCGGGAGTACGTGAAATAACAACGCAGAGCAGAATATTCCACGGAGCGTATACCCTCTTTGCGAACCCGTTGCTTGCCTTTTGCTCCGACCGGTGGTATACTTTAATCACCGGCCGGAGTTCTTTTATTTATAGAAAGGAAGAAAGCATATGTCGAAATTCGGAACCATTTTACGTGATCTGCGGCTCGAACGCGGATTCACGCAGGCAGAAGTGGGCGAGGGAATCGGTGTGTCCCCGCAGGCGGTGTCCAAGTGGGAGAACGAAAACGGACTGCCCGACGTGACGCAGCTCATCCCACTTGCGGACTATTTCGGCGTGACGGTGGACACGCTGCTCGGGCATGATCCGGATAAGGACGAACGGGAAATCAAGGCACACATCGAGCGTCTGGAAGGAAAGCTGACGGATGAAGGAAAATGGCAGGCGCAGATGGAGGAAAACCGCGCGATGCTGCGGAAGTACCCGAAGGACTGCCGTCTGATGGTGCAGATGTGCCGGATATTGTACTTCTATCCGAAGGAAACGGGGATTGACGGTTCGCCGGAATCGGACAAGTGTGCGGACGAACTGGTCGAATGGGGCGAACGTGTCCTGCGCGAATCCACGGATTCGCACCTGCGGAACGAGGCGGTGCGGTGGCTTGTGTACACGCTCGATATTCAGGGGAAATTCGATAAGGGAAAGAAATATGCGGAAATGATGCCGCCGTATGAGCTGTGCCGGGAAAATCTGATGCAGTATCTGTATGAAGACGATATGGAAAAACTGGAATTCGATCAGAAGTTCGCACGGACACTTTTCCGTGACCTTATCGGATTTCTTAACAGCCATGCAGGCTGGCTGAAGGATAGGACATACACTCTTGAAGAACGTCTGCGCCTGTGCGATACGGTTCGTACGCTGACGGAAGCCTATTTTCCGGATAATGATTATGACTCGCAGATATACGGCGCACGATTCGAAAGCTATCTGACGGAATCGGAGATCTATGTGGAACTGGGGCGTACGGAAGACGCGCTGGACAGTCTGCGGAAAGCGGTCGATACAGTGGAAGAAATGAAAGCATCGGCGGGACAGGATGTTATGCACACTGCTCCGTTTGCGACGACGTTCAGCCGGAAGTTTGCGTTTTATCCGGGCAGTCTGGCGTATGAAATGAAGCATTATCTCAGGTACGCCGGACGGGACGACAGCGGAATCGTCCAGTATTTCAAGGATGAGAAAGCAAAAGCCTTTGCCGAAACTTCCGGATTTATAGAGCAGATCGCGCGGTTTGAAACCCTCTGCAGCGAATAAACCAACCACGAACCAAAGCGGACAGTCCCTCCTGTCCGCTTTTTTTCGTGATTTCAACATTTTCATTGACAGACCACACAATCCATGATATAATAATCTATTGATATCGAATAAATCAATTCCCTCTTCTTATATAAAAAGGTTTTTGGAAAGGGTTTGGGAAAACCTTTTTCCTTAAAAAAGGTTTTCCCAAGAAACTTTATTTCAACAAGGAGACACACCATCATGCAGTGGACTTCAGTTAACGATTTACGAGAAAAATATCTCTCGTTCTTTGAATCCAAGGGACATCTCAGACTCCCTTCCTTCCCGCTCGTTCCCCAGAACGACAAATCCCTCCTTCTCATCAACTCCGGTATGGCTCCGATGAAGAAGTTCTTCACCGGCGAAGTTGAACCGCCGCGTCACCGCGTCACCACCTGCCAGAAGTGCATCCGTACCCCCGACCTCGAACGTGTCGGCCACACCGCGCGTCACGGTACTTACTTCGAAATGCTCGGCAACTTCTCCTTCGGTGACTACTTCAAGAACGAGGCGATTCCGTGGGCTTGGGAATTCCTGACCCAGTGCCTTGAAATTCCGGAAGAACTCCTCTATCCGTCCATCTATGAAGAAGACGACGAAGCGTTCGAAATCTGGAACAAGAAGATCGGCGTACCCGCAGAACGCATTGTCCGTCTCGGCAAGGCCGACAACTTCTGGGAACACGGTACCGGTCCCTGCGGCCCCTGCTCCGAAATCTACTTCGACCGCGGTCTGAAGTACGGATGCGGCTCCCCGGACTGCAAGCCCGGCTGTGACTGCGACCGCTTCATGGAAATCTGGAACAACGTATTCACCCAGTTCAACTCCGACGGCAAGGGCAACTACACCGAACTCGAACACAAGAACATCGACACCGGTATGGGTCTCGAACGTCTCGCGTGCGTAATGCAGGGCGTTGACAATATGTTCGAAGTCGACGGCGTCCGCAAGATTCTTGACAAGGTGGTCGAAATCTCCGGCAAGAACTACGGCGAAGACAAGAACGCCGACATCTCCATCCGCGTCATCACCGACCACGTACGCGGCGCAACCTTCATGATCTCCGACGGCGTTATCCCGTCCAACGAAGGCCGCGGCTACGTTCTCCGCAGAATCCTCCGCCGTGCGGCCCGTCACGGCAAGCTCCTCGGCATCAGCCGCGAATTCCTCACCGAAGTATGCGACGTTGTTATCGCTGAAAACGTCGCGGGTTATCCCGAACTCGGCGAAAAGGCGGACTACATCAAGAAGGTTATGTCCATCGAAGAAGACCGCTTCAATGCAACCATCGACGCCGGTCTCTCCATCCTCTCCGACCTCATCCGCACCACCCTTGCGGAAGGCGCGGACACCATCTCCGGCGAAGACGTCTTCAAGCTGTATGACACCTTCGGATTCCCGATCGACCTGACCCGTGAAATCACCGAAGAAAGCAACCTCCGCATCGACGAAGACACCTTCAAGATGCTCATGCAGCAGCAGAAGGTTCGTGCGCGTGAAGCAAGAGCGAACATCTCCGGCTGGAGCGACGCTTCCAAGTCCTTCCTCTCCACCCTTCCGGCAACCGAATTCACCGGTTACACCGATTACAAGACCGAAGGCGCGAAGGTTCTCGCAATCCTCTGCGAAGACGAATCCGTGAACGAAGTTTCCGAAGGCGAATGCACCATCATCCTCGACAAAACACCCTTCTACGGCGAAGGCGGCGGTCAGATCGGCGACACCGGTACCATCTACAAGGCGGACGCAATCGTCAATGTTTACGACACCAGAAAGACCAACGGCGTTTACATCCACCTCTGCACCGTGGCGAACGGTTCCTTCAAGGTCGGGGACGTTGTAACCGCAGACATCGAAGATATGCGCCGCGAAGCCATCAAGAGAAACCACTCCGCGTGCCACCTCCTGCAGGCCGCACTCCGTAAGGTTCTCGGCACGCACGTTGAACAGGCAGGTTCCTACGTGGACAACAGCCGCGTCCGTTTCGACTTCACGCACTTCCAGGCACTGACCGCGGACGAACTGAAGCAGGTCGAAGCCCTCGTCAACGCGCACATTCTCGTTGGCAGCCCGATTGAAACCGTGGTAACCGACATCGAAACCGCAAAGCGCGAAGGTGCAATGGCACTGTTCGGCGAAAAGTACGGTTCCGAAGTCCGCATGGTCAAGATGGGTGCGTTCTCCACCGAACTCTGCGGCGGTACCCACTGTGACAACACCGGCAAGATCGGTCTGTTCAAGATCGTTTCCGAATCCTCCGTTGCGGCAGGCGTACGCCGTATCGAAGGCGTGACAGGGCTGGGCGTTCTCGAACTGATCGCGGAACGCGACAACCTCATCGGCGAAACCGCGCACGCTCTCAAGGCGCAGAACCCGCACGAAATGCCGAACCGCGCAGCATCCCTGCTCGGCGAAATCTCCGGCCTCAAGAAGGAAATCGACAGCCTGAACTCCAAGCTCGCGGCAAACCGTCTCGGCGAACTCGTGAACGGTGCTGTGGAAGTCGGCGCGTTCAAGCTCATCACCGCTGATCTCGGCGCAACCGGCGTTGACGCGGCTCGCACCCTCTGCGACCAGATCAAGGACAAGATGCCCGAAGCAGTTGCTGTATTTGCTGTCAATGACGGCGCAAAGCTGAACTTCATCGCAGCGGCAGGTTCCGCAGCGGTCAAGTCCGGCGCACATGCAGGCAAGCTCGTCGGCGCAGTCGCAGCAGTCACCGGCGGTAAGGGCGGCGGACGTCCCGACAGCGCAACCTCCGGCGGTAAGGACATCTCCAAGGTAGCAGACGCCCTCGCAGCAGCCGAAAGCGTACTCGCAGGTATGCAGAAGTAATTGAATAAATAAATTTTTCGGGGAGGAACTTTTCGAGAAAAGTTTCTCCCCGACTTGCTCCGCAAGTCGGAGCCGAACCCCTCTTCCAAAGCTTTCAATCTGGAAAAGGGGTTATTTTTGTTTGTGCAGATTTGAAAAATGTGTGATTATGTCTTGCGTGATGCCGTATAGGGCTGTTATAATAAAAGAAAAAACGGAGGTTTTTTCTATGAAAACTTTGACTGTACGTACGTATCACGTGCCGCTGTCCCGCGTTTGTCTGGGGACGGCGTCGATGGGGAATACCGGTCTGACCGGAGAACCTGTCGAAAAGGCGTTCGAAATTCTCGACACATATTACGCCCTCGGCGGACGGTTTCTCGATACCGCGAATGTCTATGGCAGATGGGGTGTGGATTGCACCAACGCATCCGAACAGGTCATCGGACGGTGGCTGAAAGAACGGCAGAGTTCAGATATGGTGATCACGACCAAGGCGTGCCATTATGCGCCCGAGGCTCCGGACGTTTCCCGCGTGGACGCGGATGCGATGGCTGCGGACGTGGAGGAAAGCCGCGCGTCACTCGGGATGGACAAACTCGATATCCTGCTTCTCCACCGTGACAACGAGGCGGCGGACATCCGCGCGATTGTCGATTTCTGTATACCTTTCGTTAATAAGGGAATTGTCACCCGTTTCGGTTTTTCGAATTTCCGCGCGGACCGTGTGAAGACGGCGGTCGAATACCTCGGCGCGGACTGGGATCGTTATTTTGTCGGCGTGTCGAACGAATGGAGCCTTGCTATGGACGGCGCGGAAGGCTATGCTCCCGGTGCGGGCATGATCGCAACGGACGCGGCTCTGCGGGACGTGCAGGCGGAATACAGGTTCCCGCTGTTCCCGTATTCCTCGATTGCGCACGGATTTTTCACCAA
>JBGVOJ010000178.1:0-4592 GCA_045126415.1 Eubacteriales bacterium
GGAGCGAATGCCCTGATTTCCGTCTCCACTATTCCTCAGGATTTTTATGACTAAATGTCAGCAAGTCTAACGATTTCAGCCATACTCCACCATATTTTTCTCCTTTTTTCCCTTCTATATCATATCAACTGCAAAATCCGGCTGCCGCAGTATAAAGTTCTTTGCACAGCTTTCTTTCAAGAAAGCGCGTTCCCCTTTCACGAAAAATCCGCACTTTCTCCCCCTAAACAAGATAATTTAAAAAAATCCTGTTGTTTTTCGCCCTGCCATATAGTATAATTATAAAGTAAACTTATTTTTACTCTATAGAAAGGAGATCAATCTGTGAGAATTATCTTTTTTGACCTTGATACGCTTCGTCCCGACCACCTCGGGTGCTACGGTTATTTCCGCAATACCTCCCCGAACATCGACAGCATCGCGAAGGACGGCGTGATTTTCAACCGGTACTACTGCCCCGATGCTCCGTGCCTGCCGTCCAGAAGTGCGCTGTCCAGCGGGATGTTCGGCATCCACAACGGTGCCGTCGGTCACGGCGGAACCGCCGGAGATCAGTTTATTGAGGGAAAGACACGTGACTTCCGTGCGGAATTTGCGCGTACGAACCTCTTCCACCAGTTCCGCCGTGCAGGTCTGTATACCGCAAGTATATCGACTTTTGCAGAACGTCATACCTCGTACTGGTATTACGGCGGCTTCAACGAGATGCACAACATCGGTTCCGGCGGCGGTGAACGTGCCGATCAGGTGTCGCCCATCGCGATCGACTGGATCAGGCGCAATGCTGAGCGCGACAACTGGTTCCTCCATATCAATATGTGGGACCCGCATACCACGTACCGTACCCCTGCCGAGTTCGGCAATCCCTTCGAAGGCGACGATTTCTTCGAACATACGTGGATGACGCAGGACATCATCGACGCACAGCGGAAGGAGGCTTCGCCTCACGGCGTCCGCGAGATCGGTATGTACAACAATACGCCGCTTCCGGGATATCCCCGTCAGCCCATGGAAGTGTGCGATATGAACGACTATCGTACGCTCATCGACGGCTACGACTGCGGCATCGCCTATATGGATATGCACATCGGAAAGATCCTCGACGCACTCCGCGAAACCGGCGTGTATGACGATGTGTGCTTCATCATTTCGTCCGACCACGGCGAAAATATCGGCGAACTGAACAGCTATGCCGAACATTCCACCGCCGACAATATCACCTGCCGTATTCCCATGATTATCAAGTGGAAGGACGGTCAGGCAGGGCTTGTTGACGATGAGTTCCACTACAACGTCGACCTCTGTCCTACCATCGCCGACCTCTTCGGTCTCGAACCCGCGAAAAACTGGGACGGCACCAGTTACGCCGACACCATCCGCGACGGTACCCCCGTTTCCCGCGACTATGTTGTCCTCTCCCAGATGGCGCACGTCTGCCAGAGAAGCGTCCGCTTCGGCGACTGGCTCTATATGCGCACCTACCACGACGGCTACCACAATTTCCCGCGTGAAATGCTCTACAACGTCGCTGAGGACTACTACGAAACCAACAACGTCGCTGCGGAACATCCCGACATCTGCGACAAGGCGGCGCATATGCTGCTCGAATGGTTCGACAATGCCATGCTCACCTCGCGCACCGGCATCGACCCCATGCAGACCGTCCTGCGCGAAGGCGGCCCGTACCATACCCGCGGCTGGCTGAAGACCTACTGCGACTTCCTGCGCCAGACCGACCGTGCGGACGAGGCGGATCGTCTGATCGCCCGTCATCCCGACGAACTGTAAATTATTTTTTTAACATAAAAAGGAGTAAAAAATGGGTACTGTACTTCCCGAATGGCTCAATACATTCATCAACACTTACCTGATCTCGTTTGTCATCAATGTCGTGCTGGCGATCGTGATCCTCGTTGTCGGCTTCGCACTCGTTAAGGCACTTCTCAAGTTTGTCAAGAAATTTACCGGCAAGCTTGACGCAAATATCCAGACATTTATCAATAACTTCGTCGGCATCGCCCTCAAACTCGTCGTTATCCTCACCGCTGTTATCGTCGTCGGCGTTCCGGAATCCTCAGTGATCGCGGTTCTCGGTTCCTGCGGTCTTGCGATCGGTCTTGCTCTCCAGGGCGGCCTGTCCAACATCGCAAGCGGCATCGTCCTTATGTTCTGTAAGCCCTTCCATGTCGGTGACTTCATCATCAGCGGCGGCATCAGCGGCGTTGTCAAGGACATCGGCATCTACTACACTCTGATCACCACGCCCGACAATCAGGACATCCACGTTCCGAACTCCACTCTCTCGGGCAGCACCATCACCAACCTTTCCACCGAATCCACCCGCCGTCTCGACTTCGATTTCAGCGTATCCTATGGCGCCGACCTCGACCTCACCCGTAAGGTTCTCCTCGCATCCGCACAGATGAATGACCTCGTTCTGAAGGATCCCGCACCGGAAGTTCTCGTAACTGCTCACAGTGCTTCCGCTGTAACGGTCAAGCTCCGCGTATGGTGTGCGGCTGAAAATTACTGGACCGTCAACTTCGATATGTGGGAAGACGTCAAGAAGGCGTTCGACAAGTTTGGTATCGAAATTCCGTACCAGTATGTCAATGTTGTCATGAAGGACAAGAAATAATTCACCCCATGGGGAGTCTGTAATTTACAGATTCCCCATATTTTTTTGTTCAACTAAAATTAACAAAAATATCTCCGGAATTCCTGTGAATGTTGTATAATGTTAATAGTGGCTTCACAAATGTGTGCTATAATATTACCAGCAATGAAAAACCGGAGGAAATATTATGAACATCCTCATGCTCCTCAAACCCAAAAGCGAAGTCGAATATCTGCACGATACATGGACAGTGCGTCAGGGACTTGAAAAAATGCGTGCCCACGGATATATGGCGATTCCGGTTGTCACGAAGGACGGACTGTACGTCGGAAGCGTCAGCGAAGGTGATTTTCTGTGGCATCTGATCGACCGTTCCGGCGAGATCGACAGCATCCGCAAGTGCGAGAATTACTGCATCCGCGAAATAATGAAGGCCGGCCGTAACCCTGCCGTGACCGTGGATGTCGACATGGAAACGGTTCTCGAACGGGCGACGCATCAGAATTTCATCCCCGTGACCGACGACCGCGGCTATTTCATCGGGATCGTCACCCGGCAGGACATCATCCGCAGGTTCTGCGGAACCGAGCGGAAACCGGCAGTCACCGCCGCCAGCCGTACATATCACTCGTAAACCGTACAGAATGAAAAAAAGCAGGAAATTCCTGCTTTTTTGTATGTCGTTATGTGAGAATCCGGAATGTACAGGATTCGCGGATACCGTATGCCGCCTCGTACTTCCGTTCAAACGGAATCCAGCGCGATTCGAACATCGCAAGCATTTCCGAGCCGTCACGCTCAAGAATCCGCCGTTTCTGCTCTGCTTCGTCCGTTTCCATGAACGCACGGATGTCCGCGTAATTCCCGAATTTCGGGTGCAGCGCGTACGCGCCTTCGATAATCGTGACAGGCGTTTTCGGCAGAACCGCATCGTGTGTCACCGCCATTTCCGAACAGTCGAACACCCCGTATGTCAGGATATCGTCCGCTAAATGGCAGACGACTTCTTCGTAAAACCGCTCGTAGTCCACGTTCCCGCCCGGTTCGGCGAACCGTTCCGGCGTGCGCTTGGACGGAGGAAGGAAAAAGTCGTCCATGTGAATTAGACGTGCGCCGAGAATCTTCGACATCCGTGCCGCCAGCGTGGACTTGCCCGAAGCACAGAATCCGTCGACCGCGAGAACCGCGTGACCGTTCGTTTCAACGCAGAGGCGGATGGCATCGAGAAGGGGAAGCAGCAGCGTCAGATCGCGGGAAACCACACGGTATGCCGGATGATACGTTTCGCGGTACGTTTCGCTGTGGCTCACCGCGCGGAGACCTCCCGCGAGATAAGCCGAGAGATAATCCTCCAGAGCATCTGTGCCGAAGGCGAAGACGCCGT
This sequence comes from Eubacteriales bacterium, assembly GCA_045126415.1. Lineage (GTDB taxonomy): Bacteria > Bacillota > Clostridia > Oscillospirales > CAG-272 > UMGS1696. Next base: position 4,002 of record JBGVOJ010000178.1, read on the forward strand.
CCTCGGTCAGTGCGCGGAGAATGTCCAGACGTTCGGAAAACTCTGCCTCTGTGCCGGACAGACGCGTGCCGGCTTCCAGAAACAGCGTTCCGATCAGATCCGCGAGATCCGCCGCACGTTCGATGCTCGTACCGTTCAGATGAAAGCGCGCAAATCCGCCGCCGATGTCCTCGGTGACGGGAACGTCCGCGGGAAGCATTGTCTTCATTTCTTCAGCGATCCGTGTGCGGACGGTCTCTTCGTCTGCCAGCAGATGTCCGACGCCGAACGTCGCCTGATAAATCAGCTTGACCGCATCGCACGGCGTCATTGCGGAGTACCGTGCGGCATGGGTGCGAAGAACATCCTCAAACGGGCGTGCATATCGTAAATCAAACGGTAAATACGGCATAAAAATACCTCTGCGTGTATCAGAAAATATGTTTATCTTTAATTTCTATATCTGTTCGAAAGTTTTTGAAAAGGGGTTCGGGGAAAAACTTTTTCCAAAAAGTTTTTCCCCGAGAAAAATCCTTATTTCGTTGTCTGAGCTTCGACGAGTCTTGCGCCGCAGTAGATTTCGCGGAGCTTCGGTTTTTCGATTTTTCCGGT
>JBGVOJ010000179.1:0-2833 GCA_045126415.1 Eubacteriales bacterium
GATATGGGATGACAAGCAAATCAGGAAAAGAGACAGATTCCAGTTCGGTGCAGGTCGTGAAAGCGTTCTCTCCGAGGTGGAATGCAAGCGGGAAGTACGCTTTCTGTACACCGGAATAGGCAAAGGCATGAGTTTCGACTATCTTCGCTTTCGGAAATGCGACTTCCGTCAGACTGCCGCACTGATAGAAACTGTTCTCGCCAATCTCCACTGCTTCGGGAAGTCTGACAACGGTGAGATCGGGACATTCCGCAAAGGCATACGAACCGACCGTTTTCGCCTTCGGAAAGTTCACGGAGTTCAGCCCGTCATAGCGGTAGAAAGCGTAATCCGCCACGGCATCCGCTTCGCTTGCAAGGTCGACCACCGTTCTGGAAATCAGATCAGGTACGATGGATTCCTCCGCCGATTCCGCATCGGTGATCGTCCCGGGACGGATGCGGAAAATCATCGGCTTGGAGACATACTGTACGTCTTAGCCCGACTTATCACTCATTTAACCGACAAATCCGATCTCCACGTCCCCCTCATCCGCCAGAAATACATTCGGGAACCGGCAGGAATCGTTCGCATCGAGCAGGGTCTTTTCGGAATAGCCGTCTTTCGTGAAAACCGCATATCGGCTGTACTCTGCCCATTCGTCGGAGAATGTGACCTGCAGGTGGACAGAATTGACCTGTCCGGAAACGGTTTCGCCCTTCAGTTTGCCTTTCTGTTTGTTGACGGTAGTATGTAAAATGAGCATCAGAATTCCTCGATGAAATTGATGAAGGGTTCGAGATAGCCGATATCATTGACGGAAATCTTCAGATTCTCCGTCACCGGAATGTCCAGCGCATCAATCACAGGTTCAACTTCCAGATCGAGAAGTTCGTCCAGTTCCGCGATGGCAGACTGCTCGTTGTTCCCTTCAAAAGTGTAGTTTCCGGATTCATCCGCGATCCCGTACTTGTCGAGAATCTTGATCCGCTGTTCGCCGAAGAAGTCTGCTTCCCGCTGAAGTTCGGCGATATTTTTCTTTAAGCGATATGCCAGTCTGAGACTGATGTCCTCCGCAGCCAGTTTCGACAGTGAGGGAATGGCGAGAACGATGGTTTTGAGTGTTACTTTCATGTTTTCCTCCGTATTCAGGCGATAAGGCCGTATTTGTTTTTGAGAATCCCCACCAGATTGTTCAGCACATAGAGGTAGTTCGATGATGTCGCACTGGTGTAACTCATGTTGTTAGACGAGGTGGAGAGGGTCTGCTTAATGATGGGAGTCGTGCCGAAAAAGCCGAGTTTCGAGGACTTGGTGCTTCCGATGGACACGGTATTCGCTCCGAGATAGGCGTAGTGCCAGTAATAGGATGCCGTACCGAGATAGCACGGGTATGTGGTCGAAGTGCTGTACGGGCGCAGTTCACGGGACGTATTGCAGAGGATGTAGTAGGATGTACTGCCGCCCATGGTGAGCTGCTGTCCGGCAAAATCCGCTCCGCTTGTGGATGATGCGGCCGGATCGAACTTCGTGCCGTTGATGTACAGATTTGTGACATAGGCATACTGCCACGGATAGGTGGAGTTGCCGAGGTAATAACCGGTACTTGCGGCAGGAATGAACTGCTTGGATGAGTTCATAGAAGCGTAGATCGAACTGGAATACTCGATTTTACTTGTATCCACAGTTGACGGAGTAAACTTCGTGCCGTTCAGATACAATTCGGTGATGTAGGCTTTCTTCCACGGATAAGAGGAAGAGCCAAGTGTGAAATCGTACACTGTGGTATTTGGCAGGAAAGCATAGGATGAATTCAGTTCCGCATAGTTGGTCGAGGTTCCTGCGTATAGCTTTGAGATTTTGTTGTCACCGCCAATCGCCGTACCGTTTACGCAAAGAGACGATCCGCTTGCCGAGAGGTAGCAGGATGTCCCGAGATACAGCTTTTTGATGAATCCTTCCGCAAAGGGATACGAAGTCGAACCGCAGGTGCCGGTCGAGCCTTTGCAGGAAATATTGGTCACATAAAGCGTCCCAAAACCGTAGTTCACGTTGCCGAGGTCCCAGAAGTTGTCCGCATTCGGACGAAAAGACTGATTGCTGATGTCCATCACAAGCATGGACGTACTGCCTGCGCTGAACTGCATGAACTGGATAGTGTCGGCGAAAATCTTGAGATACTTGTAATTCCATGTTCCGTCCCCGCCGATGTATAGGGTTTCTGTACCGGAGGATGTGATCGCCACATTGACAGTCGAACCGGCATACATACGGGAAACCTTCAGAGTGGAGGCGTCAATCCGGTCGGCAGAAATCGTACCAGTTGTGATGTTGGAGCCATTGATCGTAGTGCTTCCTGCAGTTTTCAGCGAGGTGATCGTGACATAACCGGAGAGATTGATTTTGTCCGCAACAAGACTCACCGCGCGGTCGGTCATCGTAAAGTTGGATGCGGAAGTACCGCTTGCAATGAGCCAGTTTACCTTTTCAGCAGTCTGCGAAACCGTGGAAATCGAACCTTCCGCATTCTCAACACGGGTGGTGATAGAGGTCAGGCTCTGCGAGAGAGTGGAGATGGAACCTTCGGTATTCTCGATTCTGGTGTTGAATCCGTTCACAGTCAGGGACATATCTGCGAGGTTTCCCTCCCCGGATTCGATACGAGTGCTGAACCCGCCGACCGTGAGGCACAAATCCGCCATGGCACCTTCGGCATTTGTGATGCGAGTCTCAAAACCTCCAAGTGCCAGCGAAAGCTCCGATACCGCTCCTTCCGCATTGGCGATCCGCAGATCAAAACCGGATACCGTCTGCCTGAGTTCGGACATATCTCCTTCGACAGTTTCGATGGTCG
>JBGVOJ010000180.1:0-3943 GCA_045126415.1 Eubacteriales bacterium
CTGCGTTCGGTGTGACTGCCGCGGCGGCCTATGACAGTTCGGAAGACCCGCTCGTTTCGCTTTCCTACCTCACCAAGATTTTCAAAACCGAACTTCTTGAAGAGCTGAACGAGACCATTGACGCCGAACTCGACCGTAGAATGGACAACCTTGACCTTTCTCAGTATCAGCCGTCCTATGAAGAACCGGCACAGCCCGCTTCTTCTTCCTCTACATACGAAGTCATTGAACTCAGCTGGGGGGACGCTCTGTATGCGGCCGGAGCCTGCGATATCATGCTCCGTTCCGGAAGTGCCTACTGCGTGGCTCCCGACGCTTCGCAGGGGATTGCCGACTATACATCCGGCGCTGAAATTTACAATTATCAATATCTCACGAAAAATCATATGTGCCTGATCCCGCGCGGAGACGGCCGCGGAATTATGGCGGACTCCGAATCGGTGTTCGTTATGGTAAGGGGGGAATATACCATTGTCGAAGGATAATATGAAAAAGCCCCGCACCCGTGAGGAACGCAAAAAACTCATGGTACGCATCATTGCTCTCATCATGGCCATTCTGATGGTCGGCGGTATGGCGTACTACACGGTTTATGTTCTGACAGCCTCCGTCGGTGCGGCAGAAATTACGACAGCAGAAGCTATTGACACATCCTCGCTCAAAAACAGCGAGGATGTTCTGGTTAGCGTCGGCCTGAACTTCGGCTCCAGTCTGACCAAAAGTTTCGGTGTCTGGTCAGACGAGGGATACACCGTCGGTTCGCAGAAACTGACGGAAGACCGGGAATTCGAAGAACTCTGGGACATCCGTACCTCCTACATCGCCTGCACCGTTGACGATAATCTCGCGGAATCCGGCGGCAGCCTCCTTCTTGCTGATGATGAAGACGACTCAGACATCGGCGGCTGGCACATTGAAGTGGACTGCAGCGGTTATGACCGTGAAGAACTCGAAGAGCTGATCGACGATACGGAAGATGACATCGAGGACCTCGGTCTGTACCTGATCCCGTCCTACATTGATTTTGAATATGCTCTGCGTGTCGGTGCTTTCCCTTCGGAAGATGACGCGGAAGACCTGCTCGAAGATGTGGAAGATATCTTCCGTCGGATGGACGTGGATATCGTCGGTCCAAGCCATACTGCGGTATCCCTCATTGATCCCGACAACGAATACATCCTGTTCGAATTCGACTGTGACGCGGAATTGGAGCTTGGGCTGACTGCGCATGAAGATTCGAACGGCAATACATATATATCCACTCCCGCCGGAAATTCCTACGACGGCGTCTTCTGCTTCAAACGATACGACAACGGGGATGTGGAAGGTGTGCAGCTTATGAATATTCTTCCTCTGGAAGCCTATCTTGCCGGTGTTCTGCCTTATGAGACATCGAACACATGGCCCCTGGAAACCCTGAAGGCCTTTGCCATCACGGTACGCTCCTACACTCTGTCGCATCTGAACAAACACATGGATCGTTACGGCTTTGACCTCTGCAACACAACGGACTGTCAGGTTTACAAAGGTACCGGGCAGATCAACCAGCGGATCATGGATGCCGTTCTCGGATCCGCCGGAAAGATTCTCGTATACGATGACGAAATCGTCAACGCCTATTACTCCTCCAGTATGGGCGGCGTGACCGTCAGTGCACAGGACGCATGGGGCGGTACGGACGATGTTCCCTATCTGCAAGCGGTCGAAACTCCCTGGGAACGCTACATGATCCACAACAACGCCTTCTGGATGTACGAAGTTTCTCCGTCTGCGCTCTGTGATCGTCTCAATCAGAAGGGCTACACCTCACTGGAAGATGAGATTGAAGAGGTTGAGATCCTTGAGTTGGCCGAAAATTCTACCTACATCAAAAAACTGCGGATCACCGACATCCATGGGGAAAGCGTCACGATCGAATATACCGACAATGTCCGGATCGCTCTGACGCCTTATGTCAAGAGTTCCAATTTTGTCGTCGGGCGCGGCAGTGTGGAATACACGGAAAATGTGGTGATCGAAGAGAATTATACATCGGAACCGGAGGAGGAAGCCGAATATATCAGCGGAACCAATTCGGGAGTCGAATCCGGCTACACCGATGTGGACGGCTGCTATGTCATCACAGCGGATGAGATTGACCGGCATTATACCTCCATCTGGACCAATATTGTAACCGGTGAGGAAGAAGTCCTGTACGACAAGATTGATTTCTTTGTCATGTCCAGTAATAACGCTTATGCCTTCCTCGGCGACGAATACAAAGTGTATGCTGAAGAGGAAGAAAAGGAAGAGAAAAAATATAATACCGAAATTATTGCGGACAAGTCCGATGGTGATGTAGTCTATAAGGTCGCTTACGCGGATGATGAGGATAATTTTATTTTCATCGGCAAAGGCTGGGGGCACGGCGTTGGTATGAGCCAGTACGGTGCCCGTGACCTTGCTGAGCTCGGATATTCCGCAGAGGACATCCTGTATTCCTATTTCACCGATGTGGAAATTGTGGATTACGAGGACTTCCGGTAACCGAACCTAAAATGGAGTATAGAAAACTATACTCCATTTTTATATTCCGCACAATTTATATATATAACAGCCTTCATTTCTCGTCCGATATGTATATTTCACCAATATGATTTATTGTATAAATGGTCATTGATTTTAAAAATCTCCTGTGCTATAATTAGTTGTAAAATAATTTATTATTAAACTAACCACAAAAGAAAGGAAGAAAAACGGTATGCAGAACTTAGGCCTTAACGGAAAAGCGCCGGAGACCGATGAAACCTTCGCGGATCACAAAAAGACGCCGATGCAGCTCATCAACGACATCACCCGCATGATGGGCAACAAGATCCGTTCGAATGGTGAAGAACACCCCATCGGACAGAAGTCGGGACGTCTGCTCCTGATGGAACTGGCACGCAGGGACGGCCGGACACAGCTGGATCTCGTCCACGCAACGCACCTCAAGGCGCCGACCATCAGCGTAGCCCTGCAGAAACTCGAAAAGGAAGGCTATGTTTCCCGCCGTCCGGATGAATACGATCTCCGTGCGACACGCGTTTTCCTGACCGAAAAGGGACGCAAACTCGACAACAAGATCCGCAAACGGATCCATGAGGAAGAAAGCGAAGCGATGAAAAACCTCACCGACGCCGAATGTGAAACCCTCATGCGCCTTCTCACAAAAATCAAAAACAATCTCATTGATGACTCCGAAAAGGACGGTGACTTATATTGAACAAGGTGAAACTCCGGAGTTACCTCAAGAAATACTGGTTCTTCGTAATCATCTCTCCGTTATTCATGGCCGGCGAAGTTATCGTCGACCTCATGCAGCCCAAGCTCATGTCAAAAATTGTCAACACCGTTGTCGAAAGCGGTGATATTTCCGTTGTCATGAGTACCATTCTCTCGACCTGTCTGCAGATGCTCGGTCTTGTCGCTGTCGGCGGTTTCATGGGACTGATGTGCTGCTACACGGCAAGTATCGCGTCGCAGGGCTTCGGCAGCGACGTCCGTATTGACGCATTCAACAAGGTCATGTCCCTCTCTCTGGAACAGACCGACAAATTCACAACCGGTTCGCTCGTCACCCGTCTGACGAACGACATCACCGCCCTGCAGGATCTCGTGCAGATGATCCTCCGTATGTTCGTCCGCGCCCCCATCTTCATGATCGGCGGTCTGACGATGTGTCTGACACTTGATGTATCCTTCGGGTACGTTGTGGCGATCTCCTTCCCCTTCCAGCTTGCCGTTGTCCTGTTCATGGTGCTCAAGGCGTTCCCGATGTTCTCCATTGTGCAGAAGAAGCTTGACCGCGTGAACTCCGTCGTACAGGAAAGCGTCACCGGTGCGCGTGTTGTCAAGGCGTACACCCGTGAACCCCACGAAATCGAACGCTTCGGCGTAGCAAATGCCGATTATCAGAAAACCA
>JBGVOJ010000181.1:0-2142 GCA_045126415.1 Eubacteriales bacterium
GCGAGAGTGGAAGAGGAGTTTTATCAGGAATAACCCCAAAAAATCCATAAAAAGAAGCGGAAGTACGCAAATACTTCCGCTTTTTTCTATGTTTAAAATTAACCTTCGTAAGTATAACCCAGTTCCAGAGCCTTCTTGTTCTTTTCGATCAGTGCCGCCTTGGTCGCGGGGATGCTGGAAACGAGGAATTCCGTGAACGCTTCGTAGTCGAAAATGCCGGTCACCTTCAGGATATTGCCGAGGATGATCACGTTTGCGAAGCCGGAGAGACCGTTATCGTTTGCGAGACCGGTTGCCGGGATATAAACGGCGTTGATGTCGGTACGTTCGGACTTCTTGTCGATGAGGGTGGAGTCACAGAAAATGGTGCCGCCCGCTTTGACCATCGGTTCGAACTTGTCGAAGGACGGGAGGTTCATTGCGATGAGCAGATCGGGATTCGATACGCTCGGGGAACCGATTTCTTCGTCGGAAACGATGACGGTGCAGTTGGAAGTACCGCCGCGCATTTCGGGACCGTAGGAGGGAAGGAAGGTTACGTTCTTGTCCATGTACATGCCGGTCTTGGCCATCTGCTTGCCGGAGAACTGGATCCCCTGACCGCCGCTGCCGGCGAAAATCATAGTTGTAGTCATAGTTGTGTTCCTCCTTTACGCGTCGTCACGGACCGCTTCGGAATCCTTGTAGGTACCGAGCGGGTAGTAAGGCATCATGTTGTCGCGGAGCCACTGGAGAGCGTCGGTAGGCGTGAGACCCCAGTTGGTCGGGCAGGTGGAGAGAACTTCCACGATGGAGAATCCCTTGCCGTCGATCTGGTTCTGGAATGCCTTCTTGATCGCCTTCTTTGCGGCGATAACGTTCTTCGGGCAGTCTACGGCAACGCGGGTAGCGAGAGCAACACCGTCGAGGGTGGAGAGCATTTCGCAGACGCGGATGGGGCTGCCCTGGATCTTGCGGCTTCTGCCGTAGGGAGAGGTGGTGGTCACCTGACCCGGGAGGGTGGTGGGAGCCATCTGACCGCCGGTCATACCGTAGATACAGTTGTTGATGAAGATAACGGTGATGTTTTCACCGCGGGTAGCCGCGTGAACGGTTTCCGCAGTACCGATCGCCGCGAGGTCGCCGTCGCCCTGATAGGTGAAGACGGTGAGATCGGGATGGGTTCTCTTAACGCCGGTAGCAACCGCCGGAGCACGGCCGTGCGCGGCTTCGATCATATCGCAGTTGAAGTAATTGTAAGCAAAAACGGAGCATCCGACGGGAGCGATGCCGACGGTGGTGTCCAGAAGACCCAGTTCGTCGATCACTTCCGCAACCAGACGATGCACAATCCCGTGCGTACAGCCGGGGCAGTAATGCAGCGGAATATCCGTCAGAGCCTGCGGTCTGTCAAATACAGTTTTCATATGTAAATCCTTTCCAAACAAACGCAAATTACAGAGTTTCAGCGAGCTTTTTGGTTTCAGCGACGACTTCTTCAACGGACGGGATAACGCCGCCGGTACGGCCGAAGAAATGAACGGGCTTCTTGCCGTTGACAGCAAGTCTTACGTCGTCGACCATCTGACCCATGGACATTTCGACGGACATGAACGCCTTTGCCTTGTCCGCGAGCTCACCGAGGATCTTCTTCGGGAACGGCCAGAGGGTGATGGGACGGAGCAGACCGACCTTGATACCGGCTTCGCGGAGTTCATGGATCGCGCTCTTGCAGATACGCGCGGTGATACCGAAAGCAACGAGAACGATGTCCGCGTCATCGGTCATGTATTCTTCGTACTTGACTTCGTTTTCTTCGAGGAGCGCGTAGCGTTCGTAGCGTTCACGGACAGTGGTTTCGAGAACGTTCGGGTCGATGTAGAGGGAGTTGACGATGTTCTTTGCGCGCTTGCCGTGCATACCGTTGGTTGCCCAGGTCTTTTCGGGAGTTTCGCGCTTCGGGAATGCTTCGAAGTCAACGGGCTCCATCATCTGACCGAGTGCGCCGTCAGCGAGGAGCATAGCGGGCATACGGTAGATATCCGCGAGGTCAAACGCTTCCGCGGTGAGGGATGCCATTTCCTGAACGGAAGAAGGAGCGAGAACGATCAGACGGAGGTCACCGTGACCGACGCCGCGGGTTGCCTGATAGTAGTCGGACTG
>JBGVOJ010000182.1:0-4978 GCA_045126415.1 Eubacteriales bacterium
GCGTTGCCGGAAGGAAAAATCACGTTTCCGCCGTTCATTCCGACGCCCATGGCCGTGAATTCCGAAAGAATTTCACGGGTTTTCCGGTTGTATGCGTTGTCCGCATCCACTCCGACAAGCCATGCGGGATTCATTCGGACCGCACCGCCCGCTTCCAGAAGGGCTTTGGCGAAGGTTTTCACCGGTTCCGGCGGAATTGTCTCCTGATGAAACGCGTCGGCGGACAGGAGAATATCGTTCACTCCGCTGTCAACAAGATTTTCCGCAGCGGTGCGGATGACACGTTCGTCACGGCTGAAAAATCCGTTGGTAATGATCTGGCGTTTCGGAATTCCAGCGTCCCGCGCGGCACGGTGGATGGCGTACACGGTTTCGGGATGGAGCATGGGTTCGCCGCCGAAGGTCATCAGCGACGTGATGGGATAGTGCGCCGCCACTTTGGTGACGAGCGAAGCCGCCGCGTCCGCATCGATGGAGACGTGACAGCCGGTGTGATCGCCCTCGGAGCAGTGGATGCACCGTCCGGTGCAGGAGAGGGTGACGAGAAATTCGATACGGTTGAGATTTTGGATGTAGGGATTCATAGGTTTATTTTTCAGTTTCCTTTTTGATGCCGAACCACGCGGCGTGCATTTCCGCGAGGAATTCCTTTGTGATCGGATAGCCGGAGCTTTCGCCGAGAACGGCGTCCACGCCACAGTGAGGGCAGAGTGCGGTCCCGGTTTTGTCGCGAATCCATTTTGTGATTTCCGCGGGAGAATAGATGTTCAGACAATAAAAGCATCCGCAGATTTTGTCATGGGAGAGGGCTTCGCGGTGGTTGGTGCAGAATCTGTGAGCGTTCTTTAAAGTTTCGTTCATGGTGTACCTCCGTTTCGTTTGTTTATTTATTCATTCGACGGTGAATTCCGTCCAGTCGATTTTGTTGTATTGCATGACGTCGTCGGCTTTTTTCATGCCGATTTTTTCGTAGAACGGGACGGCGTTTTCGTTCGCAATCAGGTAGACCGCAATGTCTTTTTCTCCGCCGGCGATCTCATGGGCGGTCTTCATCAACCGTCTGCCGATGCCCTGCGACGTGTAATTTCTGTCAACGCCGAGGTCGGTCACATAGAGCCAGTAGGCGAAATCGGTCAGTCCGAACAGGACTCCTACAATTGTTCCTTCGTCATTTCTTGCGGCAAGACTTATGGAGACGTTTTTTACGAGTCTGGCAATTCTTTCTTCGAACCGTTCTTTAGGATACTGCGAACCCAGATCCGTTCGTTTCAGAAAATCGATGTATTCCCCAGGGGAGAGACGTTCTTCTTTGATTCGGATGAATTTGTTCATGGGATCACCCCGAGTTTTTTGTTGTTTATCTTCTTCCATTCCCGTTTTTCGCACCAGTAGACCATGTTGTCCGAGGGATCAAATACCATCGATACCACCGTGGGACAGACAGTTTGGGAAGTTTCTTTTAAAATTTCAAAACAGCCGGAAACATCAAGCTCTCCGTTCCGGTCTTCCAGCATTTTTACCGCCGTCTGATACCGATCCCACCCCATCCACGGGTGTTCTTCCGTGTTTCCTTTAAAGGGAGAGAAATTTGTCATGACCGCATATTTCGGCTTTTCCAGATACCGGATGCCCTGTCCGGGAACGATCTGCAGGACATTTCCGGCACGATCGGGAAGCTGGGACTGGAACGTGATTCCCGGCACGCTGAAAACCGGTTCGTTTCCGGCGATTTCACGGATTTCCCCGAATGTTTTGTTTCCGAGAAGAAGATCGATGTCCAGCAGAATAATGTTCCGGCTGTCCGCATCCGCGGGATTGCTCCGCGCATCGAACGGCCAGCAGGTCGGCATCGCAACGAAATTTCCCGAGGAATTCGCGCCGAACAGCGGCATCCAGCCTTCTTTTGCATCCATTACGGCGATATATACTTTGTCGTTTTCGGCGACGACCCGGTATTCCATATCGAGAATATCAAGATTCCAGCCGATGATGGTTTTCTTTCCGTTTGCAACAATACTTGTACACATATTGATCCTTTTTGTGGTTGACTTATTTCCTATTCAGCAGAGCCACACATTCACAATGCTTTGTCATCGGGAACATATTTACCGGCGTGACACGGAGTATCTTGTACCCGCCGCGCACCAGTTCCGCGAGGTCGCGCGCCATCGTCTGCGGATTGCACGACACGTACGCCAGCCGCTCCGGGGCAAGTTTGATAAGTCCCTCCCGCATTTTGTCCGACAGTCCCGCACGCGGCGGATCAACGACCACGAATTCCGGCGGACAGAACGTGCCGTCCCCGACGGGAATTTGTCCGTCAAACGTCGCGGCATCCGCACAGACGAAGGAAATGTTTGTGAGACCGTTCGCTTCCGCGTTGGCTTTTGCCGCACGGATGGCGTCGCGGTCGATCTCCAGACCGAAGAAACGCGCCTGCGGGAAGCGTTTCGCCAGCACCAGACCGAACGCGCCCGAACCGCAGTAGAGGTCGGCGGCGTAGGAGAACGGCTCTTCCGCCGCGAAATCGCAGACGAGCCGCATCAGGATTTCCGCCGCGTCGTGGTTGACCTGCCGGAACACCTCGGACGCGAAGCGCATCGTCACACCCAGATATTCCTCCGTGACGCAGGTTTCCGCCGCGTTATTGTCTCCCGTGACGAGGAGAACGTCCGAAACGGCGGGGAACGCGTCCGTCAGCGCGGCACGATAGGGAATGATGTCCGCAGTTTTCAACGATGTGTAGACCGAAACGGTGATCGTTCCGTCGTGGGAACGGCGGAGGAAGAGTTCGTACGGCGTGGGATTTGCGAGAAGTTCGATATTGTCGTTTGTAAATCGCACGATGTCATTCATGAGGTCCCCGCAGAGCAGGCATCCGTCAAATGGCAGGATTTCGTACGAATCGCGGGCGGCATAGCCGAAGCGTCGTGCGTTTTTGTCGTAATGCAGACCGATTTTATTGCGGTAGCCGGTTCGTGCGGGAAGAAATCGTGTCGGTTCCACCACGTCGTGCGGGAGCTTCATCCGGCGCAGGGCGGACTTTACGCAGTTCTGTTTCACGGTATTTTCATATTCATAAGTCACGTGAGCGAGCGTGCATCCGCCGCACGTGCCGAACGCGGAACATTCCGGCGAAATCCGGTGTTCGGAAGGGGTGAGCAGTCCGTCACAGCGTCCGACGGCGTAATTTTTCCGGGATTCGGTGAGGGTGACGTCGGCGGTATCGCCGGTGACAAGGCCGGGGATGAAGACGGCCATACGGTCGATGCGGGCAAAGCCGTCGCCGTTTTCGTTCATATCGGTGACAGTGAGTCGGTGAGTCTGATTGGTTTACGTTTGTTTCATGGGATTCATCCTGTTCTGATCGGTACGATACTTTTTTCTACCTTTATTATAATATAACACATCCGCCTTGTCAACTGCCGGATTGTGATCTGCTTTTTTTGCTGCAATTTCCCGCCGCGATGTATATTTGCGGAAATTTTATCAAGAATAATAGCATGGTTTCAACGATCCAGGAAAAAACGGAAAGGATATAAAATACATTGAAAAGTATAACATATCAGATCAGCGATAAAAACGGAATTCATGCACGTCCGGCGGGCGTTATCGTACAATGCGCGAAGCGGTTTGACTCCGAAATCACGCTCGAAAAGGAAGGAAAATCGGCAAATGCAAAAAAACTGTTTGCGCTGATGCAGCTCGGTGTGAAGTTCCAGGACGTCGTGACGGTGACGGCGGAAGGCGAAGATGAGGAAGAAGCGGTGCAGTGCCTGTACAATGTCATGCGGGAAGCGGGACTGTGAGAAGCGGGGAGGTGCGGAAATGAACATGATTTACGGAAAAGGAGCGTCCGGCGGCATTGCGGCGGGGATCCTGAAAATCATCCGTCGGGAACGGACGGAGGTACGGGAAGAGACCTGCACGGATGTGACGGCGGAGACGGCAAAGCTGCACGCGGCGCTGGCGAAGGCAGAGGACGAGCTGACGCAGTTATACGGCGAAGCTGTGGAAAAAGTCGGCGAGAGGGAAGCGGCGATTTTTGAGATTCACAAGATGATGCTTGCGGATGAAGATTTTGTCGCGGAAGCGGAGAATTTCATCCGGAACGGACACAGCAGTGCGGAGACGGCGGTACGCAGGGCGGGGACGGCGCTGGCGGAGATTTTCAGTACAATGGAAGACGACTATATGAAAGCGCGCGCGGCAGATATTCTGGCGGTAGCGGATCGGGTGGCGGACATTCTCGGGGGATGCGAGCGAAGCATCACGCTCACGCAGCCGTCGGTGATTGCGGCGCACGACCTGACGCCGGCGGAGACGGTGATGCTGGACCGGAAAATGGTGCTGGGGTTTGTGACGGAAGACGGGAGCACGATGTCGCACACGGCGATTCTTGCGCGGACGATGGATATCCCGGCGATTGTAGGGGCGGGAGAGATTCCCGACCGGTATGACGGATGTCCGGTGGTGCTGGACGGAAACGAAGGGGTACTGTACGTGGAACCGGACGAGCATACGGAGAGCCGGTATGCGGAAGCAAAGCGGGAAGCGGAGGACGAGCGGAAGCGTTTGGAACGGTTCCGCGGCAAGACATGTGTTCTGTCGGACGGCACGCGGGTGATGGTGACAGCGAACGTGGGGAATCTGGAGGACATTGACGAGGCGATGCGGTGTGACGCGGAAGGGATCGGTCTGTTCCGGAGTGAATTCCTGTTCATGGGGAGGACAAATCCGCCGACGGAAGAAGAACAGTTCGAGATATACAAGCAGGCGGCGCTGAAAACGGGCGGCAGGGAGTGCGTGATCCGCACACTGGACGCGGGTGCGGACAAGCAGATCGGTTATCTGACGGGCGGAACGAAGGAATCGAACCCGGCGCTCGGACTTCGCGCGGTACGCCTGTGTCTGGCAAAGCCGGAACTGCTTCTGACGCAGTTCCGCGCACTCTACCGCGCGGCACTGTTCGGGAACA
>JBGVOJ010000183.1:0-4050 GCA_045126415.1 Eubacteriales bacterium
GACATCCAAAGAAGCAAGAACACGTCTTATGCAAATTCTGGACGATAATCTTACATCCTTCGTGAATACAGGTGCAGGAATCAACCGGGTATTCTGATATCTTATTGCATCTGAGGAGCGTATCTTCATGAATAAGCCAAATGTTATTTTGATTATTGCTGACCAGTGGCGCGGAGATTGTCTCGGTGCTGCAGGACATCCCGATGTCAAAACCCCTTATTTTGACACCATGTGTTCCGAAGGTGTCCGCTTTCCCAATGCTGTTTCTGCTACTCCAACCTGTATTCCCGCACGTGCCGCCCTTTACACCGGTATGGCTCAGGAAAATCACTGTCGGGTAGGATATCGTGACGGGGTACGCTGGGATTATCCTAACACCCTCGCTGGAACTTTTGCAGATAACGGATACCAATGTCATTGTGCCGGAAAACTGCACGTTCACCCTCTTCGCAGCAGTATGGGGTATCATTCCGTCGATCTTCACGACGGTTATCTGCATTATTACCGTAAGCCGGACGTTCCATACTATGACAATCAGCGTATCGCGGATGATTATCACTATTGGCTGAAAGCTGAGTTGGGCGCCGAAGCCGACCCGACCGAAACCGGTATCGACTGTAATTCCTATCTTGCACGTCCCTGGATTTATCCGGAAAAATATCACCCGACCCGCTGGGTAACCGATCGTTCGATCGATTTTCTGCGAAAACGGGATCGCGACAAGCCGTTCTTTCTGACTATGTCCTATGTACGGCCGCATCCACCGTTTGACGCACCGCAGGTCTTCTTCGATATGTACCGTGGTAAAAATCTGCGGCCACCGCATATGGGAGACTGGACTGATTACGACCGTCTGGAAGCAGAGGGAAGAATTTTTGATTCCCCGACAGGTCCGGTCGATCCTGAACTGAAAACAGCTGCCCAGGTGGGATATTATGCTGCTATCTCACAAATCGACTATGAATTCGGTCGTTTCCGTGAAGCCATGTTTTCTCATGGACTCGATCAAAGCAATACCATTCTACTTTTTGTTTCTGACCACGGAGAACTGCTGTGTGACCACGGTTTATTCCGCAAGAGTCTGCCATATCAGGGAAGCGCCGGAATCCCGTTCGTGATTTCTGCACCGCGCTCCTGCATTGGACTGGCTTCCGGCGGATCCCCGGATATGAAAAAAATACGCAACCGTATTGTGGAACTGCGTGATGTTATGCCGACGCTGCTGGCACTCTGCGGTCTGAGTATTCCTGATACGGTGGACGGTCAGAACGTATTCGCCCCCGAATGGAAAAGAGAATATATCCATGGTGAACACCTGTACGGAAATGGTTCCTGCCAGTGGATTGTCACGGAAACGGATAAATTCATCTGGTTTTCAGATACCGGCAGCAAACAATATTTCGATCTTTCAAAAGATCCGTACGAAATGCATAACGCAATCGAAGATCCGGCCTATAAAGAACGAATCTCCCTGCTGGAAAATTACCTGATCCAAGAATTGCGCTGGCGTGAAGAAGGATATGTTCAACATGAAAAACTAACGTCTTCCGTCCCAGTACGCGCAATTTTGGAGCACAGCCGCCGTGAAATAACAGGATATTGACCTTAACCGTACAAAACTCCGGATAATTTCTTCACATTGCTGCAGAAAATCAAAATATTTTATCATTGGGTCTTGAAATTGACAGACCAATGGTATACAATATAGATTGAAAAAATTTCATACATACGGGTCAAATCCCGTGTAGGAGGAACTATTATGACTTTATTTATTCTTGCTGCCGGTATGGGTTCTCGTTACGGTGGATTAAAGCAGATCGACCGTTTCACGGAACATGGCGAATTCATCATTGACTTCTCCATTTATGATGCCATCAAAGCTGGCTTCGATAGAATTGTTTTCGTTATCAAGAAGGAAAACTACGAAATCTTCAAGGAAACCGTAGGTCAGAGAATCGAAAACAAGATTAAGGTCGAATATGTATTCCAGGGTCTCGATTCCCTCGTTCCCGCTGACAAGATCCCTGCAGACCGCGTAAAGCCGTGGGGTACCACCCATGCACTCCTTTGCGGCAAGGAAGTTCTGAACGACGGCTTCGCTGTAATCAATGCAGACGACTTCTATGGCAGAGATGCTTTCTTCAAGGCTGCTGAATTCATCAAGAACGCAGATGAAAATGATGCTCACTACTGCATGGTCGGTTATATGCTCGGCAACACTCTCACCGACAACGGCAGCGTTGCAAGAGGTGAATGCTATGCAGACGAAAAGGGGATGCTCACCAAAATCACCGAAAGAACCAAGCTCTTCAAGGAAGAAGGCGGCGCATATTACGAAGAAAACGGCGAAACCGTTCATATTCCGAACAGCACTGTTGTCTCCATGAATTTCTGGGGCTTCACCCCCAAGGTATTCGAAGGTCTCGAAGAAGATTTCACCGCATTCATCAATGACACAGAACGCGAACCGCTCAAGAGTGAATCTCTCCTTCCGAATACCATCGGCAAGATGATCAACGCAGGCAAGTGTGATGTCAGGGTTCTCACTACCTCCGCAAAGTGGTTCGGTGTTACCTATGCAGATGACAAGCCGGACGTAATTGCCAAGCTTCACGCTCTCATCGATGCAGGTGAATACCCGAGCGAAGGTCTCTGGAACTAATCCGCAGATAATCCGATAAACAGAAACAACAGAAAGGGCTCATTATGGCTATTCTTGTAACAGGCGGCGCCGGATACATCGGTTCTCATACCGTTGTAGAACTCCAGAACGCCGGATATGAAGTCATTGTATGCGACAATCTCTGCAACTCCAGCAAGAAGTCTCTCGAACGTGTGGAAACCATCACCGGTAAGCCGGTAAAGTTCTACCTCGCTGACATTCTTGACCGTGCGGCCATGATCGAAATCTTCGAAAAGGAACAGATTGACTCTGTTATCCACTTTGCAGGTCTCAAGGCAGTCGGTGAATCCGTTGCAAAGCCGTGGGAATACTACAACAACAATATCACCGGTACTCTCGTACTCGTTGATGTTATGAGAGAACACGGATGCAAGAACATCATCTTCTCCTCTTCCGCTACCGTTTACGGCGCCCCGGCCTTCATTCCGATCACGGAAGAATGCCCGAAGGGTAACTGCACCAACCCCTACGGTTGGACCAAGTCCATGCTCGAACAGATCCTCACCGACATCCAGAAGGCGGATCCGGAATGGAACGTTGTTCTTCTCCGTTACTTCAACCCGATCGGGGCGCACAAGAGTGGTCTCATCGGCGAAAACCCGAACGGTGTTCCGAACAACCTGATGCCTTATGTTACTCAGGTTGCTGTCGGCAAGCGTCCGGAACTCGGCGTATTCGGCAACGACTACCCGACCCACGACGGCACCGGTGTCCGCGACTATATCCATGTTGTTGACCTTGCAAAGGGTCATGTATGTGCGATCAAGAAGCTCAACGAAAACTGCGGCTGCAAGACCTACAACCTCGGTACCGGTAAGGGCTACAGTGTTCTTGACATCGTTAAGAATTTCGAAGAAGCAACCGGTGTAAAGATTCCGTATTCCATCAAGGACAGACGTCCCGGTGACATTGCGGAATGCTACTCCAGCGCAGAACTGGCTGAAAAAGAACTCGGATGGGTTGCTGAAAACGGCATCAAGGAAATGTGCGAAGACTCCTGGAGATGGCAGAAGAATAACCCCAACGGTTACGAGGACTGAGCGAGCGTATTGCTCAGCTTGAGTTATTAGTCTGTCCGGCTCGCTCCCGAGATTTTCCGGCGGAAAATCTCGCAAAGTACTCCTCTCGACACGTTCGCGGGGACAAGTGCGGGTTTACGAAGAATTTTGTCTTCCGACCACTTTGTCAGTGCCCGTAAAAATACAGTCTTGCCGCCGGCAGGGCTGATCTGAACGAGGCAATTAAGAGCCACGAACAATATCGAGCACTCGTCTGAAATTATAACTGCACGAACGCGAAAAAGGGAAAGATTTTCAAGAAAACCGTAAGGTTTGCTTGAAAGCCGGGATTCACAAGGGTCCGGCTCG
>JBGVOJ010000184.1:0-2617 GCA_045126415.1 Eubacteriales bacterium
CGGCCGACAGATTATCCGCCGGATCGAAAATATAGGGATTCCATTCGTTATAGATCATTTCGGGGGAGGCTTTGGTGAAGAGTTCCCGGTTTCCCGAGAAATAATTGAAGGTCAGCGCGTAATAATTGTAGTCACAGAGGATATTATAGACTTCATATCCGGCGTTCAGATAATCCTTCACGGTGTTCGCGCCGGTCGTCCAGTACCAGATGTCGATGTTCCCGTTCAGCTCGACGACGTGCTTCCAGCCGGTGTCCGCGGAACGCAGAGCATCGTCATTCCACATCCGCACGGAGGTATAGCCGAGTCCTGTGACGAGATTGTACAGGTCGTTCATATAATACATGAATGCGTCGTACGCCACGGCGTCGGCGTAGTTGGCACGACCTTCTGCTCTGGCACGGTTCTGTGCATAAGCTTTCCAGTGATCGAGCTGCTGCCATTTCGGAATTCTCCAGTCAATCGAAGCACCCCATCCCAGCAGTTCGTCCCCGCCGATATCGAATTCCGTACAGCCGAGCGAACGGAACAGGATCGCGTATTCCTCAATCAGACTCTGCACAAACGCTACAGCAACCTCGTTGGAAATATCAAATCCGAGAGAATATGCCTTGTTGCGCGTCCCCTGTACGATTGCTGTCTGTCCGTTGTAATGGAAGTAATTCCCGATCACGGAACCGGCTTTCGCGGTATAGGCCTTTCCGCGGTACGTGAAGGAAAAATCCTTGTCCGCGCACTGTTCGTTGAATTTTTTGACTATGTAATTGACGTGTCCGGGCGTATCCAGAGAGGGAATAATGTCCACATGATACAGCGCGGCATACTTCACGATTTCCGTGATGTCCTCGTAAGTCAGAACCCGTGAATCGGTGACGGCTTCCGCCTGTGTACCGAGCGTACCGTCACGACCTGCCAGCCATGGGTATGTTTTACTCTCGATCCCGAAGCCCATTTCCTCGGAAAAATGCAGGACGAGCGTGTTCATGTTTGCCCACGACAGTTCGCGGATCATCTGTTTGATCCAGTCTACAGTGTAGTATTTTCTGCCGCAGTCGAGCGACAGACCGCGTTCCGCTACTTCGGGAGCTTCTTCCTTCGCGGAAACCGTCCCGCCGGTCGTAAGCTGACGGATAATGTCGCGGCACCCGTAAAACAGTCCGTCGGCATCCGAGGCGGAAACGGTCACGCATCCGTCGGATACGGAAATACGGTAACCTTCCGCAGGGATCGTCAAAGCTGGATCAAGGAACAGCAGAATATCTCCATTCCCTGCGTTTTCCGCAGAATCGTAACGGATCGGCAGCATCTTTCCGGTCACTTTTTCCGCCAGTTCGGCGGCAAACAGCCGGATTTGTTCCATCCTTTTCGGATCGCTGTATCCGGAGGTTTCGCCCGCTGCCCAGACGATTTCCGTGTCGCCGGACAACTTCCAGACCGTCTCTGCCGCAGAAATCTGCGGAACAAAGGGCAGAAGCAGAACGAGTGTCAGAACGTACGCAATTTTTCGGATGAATTTTTTATGCATAATTCTTCGCCTTTCACTTGTTGTTACAGGTTTATTGTACAGCAATTCCGGATGCTTTGCAAGACTTTTCCGCAAAACGGATGAAAATCCCGCTCATATATGGTATAATAGCAGTAATAACTATTCGAACGTACACTTATAAGGAGGGACTTTATGAACGTCAACGAAAAAAGACGTCTTGCCGGACAGAATTATAAGAATTTCCGTCTGGAACTTGGTGACCCCGTTGTGGTCGGACAGGGGAAATGCGATGTCTGGGGGCCGTATCAGTTTCCGGAACTGATGTACACCCGTTCCGGCTCCATTCTCTGTTCATGGGCAATGCATTTTGATACTATCGAATACACCGGCGAATCCGGCGATGCGGTCTCCGATGACCTCGGACGCACATGGAGGGCGAAAACGGAAGACGATGTCCGTGTTTTCGACGTTCCGCTGGGCAACGGGAAATGCTTTGCCGGATTTGTAGGGCAGGGGGCATATGCTGTCGATTATCTTGACCGCTACACGCCCGTTTGCCGCCGTAACGATATCCGCATCTACTCTGCGAATGACATTCCCGAACTCGACCGGGAAGTCCGCTGTCAGGAATACGATCCTGTGACCGGAGAAATCACCGTATTCCCGACGGAGATCCGCTGGCCGAACATGCCCCTGATGGTCTATCCGGGGGACCGTATTTACCCGATCTGTCAGAGCATGGCGATCAGCAACCGCCACGGCATGATTGCTCTGGAGGACGGACTGTATTTCTGTACGTACGGCGGTGGCTATGACTGCTTCACCGGGAAAGTGACCGAATACAGTGGCTGCAGCAGCGTCTATATTTTCCGTTCCGTCGACCATGCCCGTTCGTGGGATCTCTGGTCACAGATTTCCGTTACGGAAGCTACAT
The DNA here is from genome assembly GCA_045126415.1 of Eubacteriales bacterium. Classification (GTDB taxonomy): domain Bacteria; phylum Bacillota; class Clostridia; order Oscillospirales; family CAG-272; genus UMGS1696. Next base: position 2,421 of record JBGVOJ010000184.1, read on the forward strand.
ACAATCCGGCACCGCATTTCGAAGGCCTCGACGAACCGCTGATGGCGCAGATGCCCGACGGTTCCGTAGTTATGCTGATGCGTACCGGTTCCGGCCTGCCGTGCTACATCGTACGGTCCACGGACAACTGCCGGACATGGAGCGAACCGAAGCAGTTTGACGAAATCGGCGTACTTCCGCTGCTCAAGACACTCGAC
>JBGVOJ010000185.1:0-5202 GCA_045126415.1 Eubacteriales bacterium
GGTCAAACTGTTCGGACACATTCCCTCGTTCCCGCTTGATGAAGCATACGACACTCTCGCCTCTGCACTCGCAAAGTCCGGTATGTACGCCGAGCAGAACAGTGGAATTTCCCGCCGTGCATCTGCGGAATCCGGCATGACTCCCGCGCTGTATGCCGCCATGAAGCGTCACAATGTTCCCATCAGAACTGCGTCCGATGCACATACTCCCGCCGACGTCGGTTACGGTATCCGTTATTTTTACGAGAAACACCTCATATAAATCAAGTGCTGTGCAGAATTTTGTTTGATCGGTCTGCACAGCACTTTGCTTTTTTTGTTTGTTTAAAGTTTTTGGAGTGGGTGTTTGGCTCCGACTTGCTAAAGCAAGTGGGGAGGTACTTTTTTCAAAAAGTCCCTCCCAAATAAATCTCCTATTAATAATTCGTCCGCGCGATGACGTTGTCCTGGAGGTCGCGGGAGAGATTGTTGAAGTAATCGCTGTAGCCGCCGACACGTACGATCAGGTCTCCGTATTTTTCCGGATGCTTCTGCGCGTCGATCAGGTCGTCCGCCGACAATACGTTGATCGAGAGCTGCTGACCGCCGCCCGCAAAGTACGCTTTCGCGAGGTTGATGAACGATTCCATCCCCTTTTCCGTCGCGAACAGCTTCTTGTCAAACCGGAGCTGGAACACAAATCCGCTCGTGACTTCTGTCTGGTCGTACACCAATGCGGACTTCACTGCCGCCGTCGGACCGCTGCGGTCCTGACCGGGAACCGCGCCAATGCAGTCGGAGAACATCGGATCTCCGGAGAGATGACCGTTCGGGAGCGCACCGCAGGCACGTCCGTTGTTCGCCGCACGGCTGAACGTGCTGCATCCGCCCGCAAACTTGCCGCCGCGGAACGTCCGCTTGGTCTTGAGATACGCGAACCAATGATCGGACAGCCCCTTCATGATGCTGTCCACATACGGATTGTCATTGCCGAACTTCGGCGCGGACATCAGTACCATGCGCATTTCTTCGTATCCTTTAAAATTCTTCTTCAGAGCGTCGATCAGCTGCGCCATCGTCCAGCGTTTTTCGTCGAAAATAAACTTCTTGATCGCCGCCAGCGAGTCCACGCAGTCCGGCATGCCTTCGGAGAGAATCTGACCGTCCCCGTAGAGCGGGCCGCCGTTCTTGTAGTCGCGTCCCTTTTCGAGACAGCCGTCCAGCAGACACGAACGGAGCGGTGAAGGCGAATACCGCGCGTACGTCATCTGCGATGAATTCGACAGCGATACCGAAACGTCCGTCACATGATCCACCTGCCACAGCAGAGCTTCCATCAGCTCATCAAACGTCGTGAATTTGTCCGCTTCGCCGGTGTGAACGCTCACCTGACGACCGGATTTTACGTCAAATCCGTCGTACAGCGCAAATTCCAGACACTTCCCGAAATTGACTTCGCCGTCTTCCAGACCCATGTGCGACTTGCCCATGATGTCCACCTGATTGCAGCCGTTCATGCAGTACAGATGGCTGTGTACCGGCGGAATTCCCATCTTTTCAAGCGCGGGACACATGACTTCGTCGTTGTACAGCGCGGGCATCCCGATCCCCGTCGAGAGAACTTCCGCAATCCGCTGCCAGATTCTGTCCGGTGTGTTCCGGTGAACGCGCAGGGTAATATTCGGTGTCTGATACTTGTATTTTTCCGCGAGATCGAGTACCGCGTAGGACACTTCATTCGTCATGTCAACCCAGTTTTCGTCGGAACCGCAGATGCAGAGATTCCATGTCCGCGTGTCGTGGAACGCCTGCCAGAGTCGTCCCATCTGCAAAAATGCCTCATCCGGATCGTCCATCCGCCAGAAATCGAGGAAGAACTGGTCGAGTCTGCCCGGCGAGTCGATTCCGTCAAACGTGAACACCAGCCAGAACATCAGTACTGCCGACTGCATATTGTACGCCGGATTCTTCGGAATCACGGAATAAACCTCCGCCATCTTCAGAAATTCCGCCTTCGCAATCGGATCGTCCGTTTTTTCTGCCAGATCAAGCGCACATTCCCGCAGACGTTCGCCGAGAATATCAATCGCGTCCATGAAAATGTCGCATCCGTCGTAGAAATCATCCTTGCCCGGATTGGCCGCACGGCAGCGCGCAATCTTCTCGCGGATTCCCTTCGTTCCGAGATGCAGCCAGAGATCATAGTCCGGATTGGAGTGACCGGCCCATCCGCCGCCCCAGCAGGCCGATGTCGATGCCAGTTCCTTCTGATACCGGTCCTGATGCGCACCGATCAGCGAACCCGTATTGAAATCCCTGACATAATCGCGCACTTCATAAAACAGTTCCGCAAATTCCGAGAATTTTTCCGCGTTCTCGTTGAATTTCCCCTCATTCACCGCAACGCCACTGCCGAAATTGTAGGTCATCCCCGACGTTGCACATCCGGACGCCGTGTAGCCGATGTAATTCTTCCGGTCAATCCAGACGGAACAATGCTTCGCCGCTTCCCGCGACGCCATCGCCATCCGCACATTCAGCGGACGTTCGCGGTTTTCGTAGAAGGTCACACCGTAAGGTTCAATCGCTCTGATTCTGTCCATAAAAATACCTCCCAAAGAGTGTATGTAGTTACTTTCATTATACAGAAAACAGACGCATCCGTCAATACAAAAAAAGGATTTGCACCGGACAAAATGTCCGCGCACAAATCCTTTTTTTATCCAGTTGAAAAGCTTTTGAAAAGGGGTCTGGGGAAAAACTTTTCTCGAAAAGTTTTTCCCCAGAAAACTACATTCTCTTACAGACCCTTCTTGGAGCGTTCGATGTGCTCGAGCTCGGTTTCGTTGTACTGGGTTACATGACCCGGGATGGGCATGAGCTTTTCGGAGATGACGTCGATGATACCGTCAGCCTGCGGGAAGTAGTACTTTTCCAGTTCGAATGCGGGAGTGATCCAGTTTCTGGAGCCGTATACTGCCGGCGGTGCGTCGAGGTAGTCGAATGCCATTTCGGTGATGTTGGAAGCCATGTCACGCATCATGGAACCACGGTCAACCGCATCGCCTACGATGATGATCTTACCGGTCTTCTTGACGGATTCGATAACCTTTTCGTAGTTGAACGGAACGAGAGAACGGGCGTCGATAACTTCTGCGGAGATGCCGTAGTCAGCTTCGAGCTTCTTTGCAGCTTCGAGTGCACGGTAGAGAACCGCACCGATGGTCAGGATGGTAACGTCCTTACCTTCGCGCTTGATATCAGGATCGCCGAATTCAACTTCGTAGTATTCGGTCGGAACGCCTTCCTTGTGGAACTGTTCGCCGATGTCGTAGATTCTCTGGGATTCGAAGAAGATAACAGGGTCAGTGCCGTTGAGCGCTGCGTTCATGAGACCCTTTGCGTCGTAAGGAGTTGCAGGGAAGCATACCTTCAGACCCGGGATGTGAGAGCAGAGCGCGGTCCAGTCCTGAGAGTGCTGAGCACCGTACTTGGAACCAACGGATACACGGAGAACAACGGGCATCTTCAGGATACCTGCGGACATGGACTGCCACTTGGAGAGCTGGTTGAAGATTTCGTCGCCTGCGCAGCCGATGAAGTCTGCGTACATAAGTTCAACAATCGCACGGCCGCCTGCTACTGCGTAACCAACCGCGGAACCAACGATCGCGGATTCGGAAATCGGAGCGTTGAAGAATCTGTGGTAGGGAAGAGCTTCGGTAAGACCGCGGTATACTGCGAATGCGCCGCCCCAGTCACGGTTGTCTTCACCGTATGCGATGGTGGTCGGGTCTTCGTAGAACTTGTCGAGGATTGCTTCGAACAGACCGTCACGGAGACCGAACAGCTTCATCTTCGGGATCGCTTCGCCCTTTTCGTCGAATGCGTAACGAGCCTTGGTAGCGATCTGCTTAACTCTCGGGTTTTCTTCCTTCGGAATCAGAACTTCCGGTTCACGGGTGGTGTCCATAGACTTCACGTGATTGTTGGAGTACATGATGGAGGAGATCATGTCGGGATTCTTGGAGAGGTCCATTCTCGGGGAAACTTCGTCGTCAATCGCGAGCTTGATAATCTTGGTGGTGCGGCCTATGATTGCTTCGTCGATTGCATCGAATTCCGCTTCGGTAGCAATGCCGCCTGCGATCATCTTTGCACGGTAAGCGGCGATCGGGCAGGCTGCCTTCCAAGCTTCGATTTCTTCAGCAGTACGATAAGTGGAGGAGTCGGACGGGGAGTGACCGGATACACGGTAAGTAGCAACTTCGAGAAGAGCCGGACCCTTGCCGTTTACAAGGAGATCCTTCTTGCGGGTGGTAGCGTCGATGACTGCGAGCGGGTCGTAGCCGTTGACCTTTTCTGCGTGCATCTGGGTCGGGTTGAAGCCGGCTGCAAGACGTGCGGGGTTGCCGTAACCCATGGTTTCGCCCATGGTCTGACCGCCCATGCCGTAGAAGTTGTTGAATACGTTGAAGAGGATCGGCATACCTTCGTCGGAATACTTGCCGTCCATGCCCCACAGCTTGGTGATCTGGTCCATGGAGGAGAAGTTGAGGGATTCGAGAACCGGACCGCGACCCATAGCACCGTCACCGGAGTTAGCGATAACGATACCCTTCTTGTGGTTGGATCTCTTGTAGAGAGCTGCACCGAGAGCGATCGGAGCTGCGCCGCCTACGATTGCGTTGTTCGGGAGAATACCGAACGGGATGAAGAATGCGTGCATGGAACCGCCGAGACCCTTGTTGAAGCCGGTGGTACGAGCGAAGATTTCAGCGAGAGCACCGTAGAGAAGGAAGTCTTTTGCGAGGTCCTTGATGCTGCCGGTGTTGTTGTTCTTTTCAACGACGTTCAGGATGGTACCGTCAAGGAATTCCTTCATGATGTCGTACAGTTCAGCGTCTTCGAGCTTGTTGATGGAGGAGAGACCCTTTGCAAGGATTTCACCGTGGGAACGGTGGGAACCGAAGGTGAAGTCGTTGATGTCGAGGCAGTATGCCTGACCAACCGCGGATGCTTCCTGACCGATGGAAAGGTGAGCCGGGCCGGGGTTGTTGTACTTGACACCGTTGTATTCGGACTTGACTTTGATTTCGTTGAGCATGGTTTCGAATTCACGAATGGTTCTCATGTCGTGATAGATGCGCATGAAATCAGCCTTGGAATAGATCTTCTTTTCTTCTTCGATGGTCTTGTTGTAACGACAGAGCGGAATGCTGT
>JBGVOJ010000186.1:0-1973 GCA_045126415.1 Eubacteriales bacterium
GTACGAAACTATCCGTTTCGGAAAAGCATTCCCCGTCAAGCTGGAACAGGCAGCAAAAGTAATCGACGTCATTGAAACCGTTAAAAAGGGAACCATTTTTGAAAACCTCTGAAAACATAATATAAACGAAAAGATTACCGATGTTTCTCGGTAATCTTTTTCATTACTGCATAGTAAATTTACATCAAATTCACTTCGCCGCAAACGGTCTGTGACAGATATGTTCTTCAAAAAGCACATACACATTACCGTTTGTACCGGGAATGATTTTGCCATTTTCCAATTTTCCTCCCCTTCAATAAACAGTATCACAGGATAATTATACAATAATTCTGTGATATATATAATCACTTCTCATTGTAATCTGACAATATTCAGTTTTTTCTTGTTGTATTATGAACATGGTCCTGTCATAATACATTTCGAATAGGATATACTATCTCCAACGCATATGTAATCGGATAGAAATACCGTCTTATTCAAATATGCTGAAAAAATACAATTACAAGGAGAACGAACCACTATGATCGAACAGGATACTATTAAACTGCTGCGGGAATGTGACGCGGGCATTAAAATGGGAGTAGAATCCATCGAAGATGTACTGGACTTTGTTCACTCCGATACACTGAAAAAATATCTTACCGACTGCCGGAAAGAACATGACAAACTGAAAGAGGAAATTCAGATTTTACTCGATAAATACCATGATGACGGCAAGGATCCCAACCCCATTGCCCAGGGAATGTCCATCATGAAGACCAATGTCAAACTGGTCATCAACGAATCGGATCACACGATCGCCGATCTGATCACCGATGGCTGCAATATGGGTGTAAAATCACTGAATCGCTATCTGAATCAGTACAAAGCAGCAGATGAAGTTTCCAAGGATATCACCAAACGCCTCATCAATCTGGAAGAACAGCTTGCAATCGACATCCGTCAGTTCCTGTAAAATCAGCATGATAATTGATCGGCCTCCTGCACGAAGCCCTACGCCTCTGCAGGAGTGCATGATCAAATGTCGGGAATCATGAAATTTGATTCGTAAAGGATTGACAAATCATTTTATGGTGATGTATAATATAAATTACGAAAAGAGCCAATTAGCATACGCTAACCAAGAAACATATCCATCATAAGGAGATACATACATGACTAAGATTGATATATTTTCCGGTTTTCTCGGTGCCGGAAAGACCACTCTCATCAAAAAACTCATTGCAGAAGCATACAGCGGAGAAAAGCTGGTACTGATCGAAAATGAATTCGGCGACATCGGCATCGACGGTGGTTTCCTTCAGGATGCCGGCGTAAACATCACAGAAATGAACTCCGGCTGTATCTGCTGCAGTCTGGTGGGTGACTTCGGCAAAGCACTGAAGCAGGTCATCACCGACTATACTCCCGACCGTATTCTCATTGAACCTTCCGGTGTCGGTAAACTCAGCGATGTCATCCGTGCCGTACAGGATCTCGATATGCCCGATATCGTTCTCAATGCATTCACCACCGTTGTTGACGTAAACAAATGCAAGATGTACATGAAGAATTTCGGCGAATTCTTCAACAACCAGATTGAATGTGCCAGCGCCATCATTCTCAGCCATACTACCGGCGTTGCCGATGCCAAACTGAATGCCTGCGTACAGCTTCTGCGTGAACACAACGCCACAGCGGATATTCTTACAACTCCGTGGGAACAGCTTACCGGCATACAGATTCTGGAAGTTCTCGAAAAGAAAAACACACTGGAAGATGAACTGAAGCAGCTTGTTGAAGAAGAACAGATCTGTCCTGCCTGCGGTCATCATCACGAACACCATCATGAACATGATGAACACTGCTGCTGTGGACATGATCATGAGCATCATCATGAACATGATGAACACTGCTGCTGTGGACACGATCATGATCATCATCATGAACACGGTGAACACTGCTGTTGTGGACACGATCATGAGCACCAT
>JBGVOJ010000187.1:0-1393 GCA_045126415.1 Eubacteriales bacterium
GCAGAGGTAGACAATGTCCACATTCGATACCTCGTCGCCGTTTGGGTAGACGTAATGCGTATCCTTCCCCGAGAAAATCCCGAACAGTTCCAGACGTTCCGCAATCAGTCCGGTTTCCTCGAACAGTTCGCGTTTTGCCGCTTCCTCGACCACCTCGTCCAGCTCGACTGAACCGCCCGCGTAGCCCCAGCAGTGGTTGTCGCTCCGGAGCTGCAGCAGGGTACGTCCTTCGCCGTCCTCGACGATCACGCTTGCGCCGACCTGCAGCAGAGGACGGTGACCGACGATTTTCCGGAGATCCATGATGTAATTCGACATAATTCCCCCGTTATTTCCGGTCAAACCGCAGTTCCACGGTGCATGCGCTCGAATCGATCGTCGTCATGCCGACCATGCGTCCGCTTGTGAGACGTACGAGGTACTTCGTACCGCGGTAATCGAGCGCAATCATGCCGCCGTCGGCGTAATCGACGTTCGGGAGGTGCCCGCCGTCCGTGCCGATCCGGAGGCTGATGCGGAACGGCTTGTCCGCCGTGACTTTGATGCCGCCTTCGGACAGCTCAAAGACGACCTTGCCGTAGGTAACCTTCGCGCGTCCTTCGCCGAGGTCTTCGAACGTCATTTTGTCAAATGTGGGAGCTGTACCGTCCCAGTAGGTGAGGTAGCCGCCCGCCGTCACGCCGTTTCCGCTGTGGCGGTTGCCGTCGATGAGCGGGAGCGTTTCATAAACCGCTTCGTTGCCCGGGCAGACGGTGTTTTCGTACGGATCGGGGCACTTTTCCTTGAAGACGTGGAGGTCACGGATGCGCATCTGACCGTGGTCGCCGTAGAGGTTGACACGGTAGAATTTCGACGAATACCAGACGGAATTGCGGTCGGGATCGTCGAACGCGGTATGCGCGGTGATCGCGGACGCGGGCGTGGTTTTGTACGTTTCCTTGAACCAGCGGCCGGTATCGCCGAGGGGTTCGACTTCGATTTTTCCTTCGTCACGGAGCTTCGCGACCTGTGCAAACTGGTAGGTCAGACCGTTTTTCATCGACGGCCAGCCGAAGCTGTTTTCCTGTCCCGCCTGTGCATAGCCGAAGGTCAGGCAGTCGCCGTTGTAGTTTTCGCGGAGGAACCAGTCGACCCATGCGGGAACGCCGCCGCCTCCGCCGTTGTAGACGGGTTCGAGAGTGATGACGCCCTGCACCTTCTGCGCACCGCTGTTCGGATCCATGCCGAAGTCGTACTGGTAGACGGGGTCGGAGCCGAGCATACGGAAGAGCGGTGCGGGAATCTGCTGTTCTTCGGTCTGCGCGGGCATGAAGACATTCGTACGGCTCGGGTAGTATGCCTGACCGTAGTAGCCTCCCCAGAGGGTGTAGCCGTCGGTGCCGTACTGTTCCTT
>JBGVOJ010000188.1:0-1342 GCA_045126415.1 Eubacteriales bacterium
CGGCCGAAGCCGGCTTCGGCGGATGTATGATCGGTGCGTTCAAACCCGAAACGATCGGGGATAAACTCCGTCTGCCGAAGAAACTTGTACCCGTCCTTATCCTTGCGCTCGGTGTGCCGGACGAAACCGTCTTTATCTGCAATGTCGACGCTTCCGGAAATACCATCTACTTCCGTGATAAGGCGAACCTCCACTTCGTTCCCAAGCGTGGGCTTGACGATATCATCGTTGAGTAAAAGTTATGTATTTCTTTTTTGCTCTTTTCCTGTTTTTCGTTTTTCTCATCCTCACTGTTGCCGGTGAAACCGGACGGGGAAGGAACCATCCTCGGAGATTCTTCTTTATCAATCTCGCTCTTGCGGCGGGCGGCGTGCTGATTGTCGGCGTGGCGTTCTTTCTTGCGAACCATGCCGTTTTTCACAGCGGGTTTGACGCAGAATTCTCCGAATGGGCATGGGACATGCTTACCGTCTATTACCAGCTTTCCCTCATCCCCATGGCTGTCTTCTTCGGTATCGGAACGCTTTCTTTCCTCATCGCGGCCGCCGATCCGAAACAGTGTACCGGTTTCCCGCTGAAACTGCGCCTGTCCGTGATGGTCACATTCTCCGCCGTCCTGCTCATGCTCGCTCCCATGTATTCCTTCATGACCGTCAATGAGCAGGTTGCGCTGGATGCCTGTATCCTCTTTACCGGATGCGGTGAGGCACTCATTCTGCGCGCTCCTCTGCTGCTCGAATACGGCCGCCGCATGAAGCAAGCTCCCGGAAAGTCCGTGACAGGGAAGTGACAGAATTCTATTCTCCGGCTGAAATATGCGGGAGAAACGGGATAGCTATTGAAAATTCCACGGTTTTGTGGTAAAATATATGAAACTTCGCGTGATTATTACCCATAAGAAAGGCAACAATTTGAAATGAAACAGATCCGACGCAATATCACTGCGCTCATCCTCTCCCTCTGCACCGTCTTTGCAATGTGCGCTGTGATTTTACCGGCGAACGTGCAGGCGGATAACATCATCACCAAAACCGTCAACATCGCCATCGCCAATAAGAACGAACGCGGTCCCGGCTACGACTGGGCAAACCGTACCGACGTCCTCACCCTCGATAATCTCCATATCGATACCTCCGATCCCTACGGTCTCCGTCTTCCCGATAACTGTACCGTCATTCTGAAGGGAAACAACACCATCAAGGCGGCCAAGTACGGTCTTGCCTGTTCCGGTACCGTCGTTTTAAAGGGCAGCGGCTCTCACACCATCGAACCGGGTGACGTGGGCATCTACCTCGTTTCTCAGGTCAGCAACCACAACATCCGTCTGATAGAAGGTTGCTAT
>JBGVOJ010000189.1:0-8382 GCA_045126415.1 Eubacteriales bacterium
CTTCCAAAAAACTTCATACTATTATAAAAGACAAGATTTTGTGCAGATTTTTCTTAACGAATGATTTGCACGAAATCTTGTCTTTTTATCTCTCTGAATGTTTTTGAAATAAGGGAGGAGACTTTCGAAGAAAGTCTCCTCCCTTATGTTACTGTGTTTTTGTAATATCCGTGATGAGAACGGTAATGGAGAGGTATTTGCTGTAGATCAGGAGTTCTTTGTTGATACCGATGTATTTGTTTCCGCCGAGCATAAAGCGGCCGTCCGCATCCATTTTCCCGGTCACGTCGAGACTGCATTCCGCATCCACGCGGTAAAGATCTCCCGTGGCATTGTTGGAGGCGAGAACGACGGAGCCGTCCGGCATTTCATAATACTCTTCGGCGTCGTTGGTGGTTACACCTTCACGGAGCGTTCCGAAGAAGGCATCATTTTCGTCGAGGTAGAAGTTCGTTCCCTTCTGCAGATAATTCTTTGCCGAGGAATCACGGATCCCCATGACCTTGAAGGAAACGATATAATTGTCAAGCTGCACGTTCTTGTCAAGATCGGAACTGCGTGTCATGAACATGCGGAGGCCGACGCTGACCGCACAGACCAGAACAGCCGCGATGATGAATACATCCAATGCGCCCAGGCGCAGTTTTTTTGTTTTATTCATAATTAATTTCTCTCCTGCAGAATGAATCGTTGAAAAGGATTCCGGCCGTCACGGTGCTTCGGGAATTTCGAAAAAATCGTCCGGCAGGTTGTCCGCTGCGAAAATATCCACCGCGTCGGTGACTACGGCACGATACATCTCACCGCCAATGTAGGAGCGTTCGGCCATCACCACCCCCGTTTCAAGGGATACGACATATTCGGAAAGAATCCCGGACTCCGCGTCTTCCGCGGTGACAAGCAGCGTCTTGTCGGCTCTTGTCCGGTCAGGATAGGTAACACTTCCCTTTTCCGCCGCCGCTTTGACATCCGCCAGCGAGGTGATGCCGATCTCATATTCCGGTGTGAATACGGTATTGTCCAGTGCGGTACGGTAAGTTCCTGTGATGGTACAGATGGTCGTTCCATCACACAGAACGGTCTTGAAATCGGATTCCAGACGGTACCGGTTCCCTCGGACGGTAAGAATATACTTCTGGATGTCCGCTTCTCCGCCGTAGGAATTGATCACACGGAATTCCCGGACGTAGGATTCCGGTTCTTTCAGCACAGCAAGGGTTTCCCGCGCATCCACCGGGAAGGTGTGGTAGATCTCTTCCTCCTCCGCGGCATCTGCGGAAAAATCCGGGATCACGCTTTTACGGATTTCTCCGGTCTGCTCCGAATTCGGAACGGTGCCGAACACGGACTGCAGAAAAGGCGGAGGGGTCACCACACCAAGTTTCATCATCAGCAACAGAAACAGTACAAAAATAAGTACCGTCACGGCAGTGATGACAAAGCCGGATGTGATTTTGACGCCCCGGTATTTCGCCGGTGTGCGCTTTTCGTTCGGATCCATTGTGTTTTCCTTATTTCTGTTCGTCCGCTCCGGATTCCGGTTCGGATTCTGGCTTGGGTTCGGCAGCTTCTTCCTCTTTCTTGATATTCCCGCCGTTATGGGCTTCGATCTTTCTTGCCTTTTCCGGATCCAGTTCGTTGATGTATTCCGAAACTGTCATATCGTCTTCGGTCAAACCGGAATGTTTACGGCAGTCCGGATCCTTGAGAATGATATAATTCAAAAGGAACAGTCCCGTTGCGATAACGGCAATCAGAACCGACTTGGTCACACCCATGGTATGGAACATGGATTCGGTACAGAAAACCGCCACCAGTCCGAAAATACCGCAGATGGAATACAGAATCTTGACGGATTCCTTCTGGGTGAAGCCCATGTCGATGAGTTTATGGTGAATATGACCGCGGTCCGGAGCAAAGGGGCTCTTCCCGGAAAGAACACGGCGGCAGATCGCAAACAGCGTGTCAAACAGAGGAAGCGCGAAGATCGCAAAGGGTACGAGGAACGCGAGAACCGCGTGCAGCTTGAATACCCCGAAAACCGAAATCACGGCGAGAGTATAACCGAGAAAAAGTGCACCGGTATCGCCCATGAAGATACGTGCGGGGTTGAAGTTGAACGGCAGAAAACCGAGACAGGAGCCGAACAGGATCGCACAGATGATCGCGCTGATGAAATCCCCCTGCAGCATCACGACAAACAGAAGAGACAGCGATGAGATCGCCGATACACCGCACGCAAGACCGTCCAGACCGTCGATGAGGTTGATCGCGTTGGTCAGTCCGGAAATCCAGAGCACAGTGAGCGGTGCGCTGAGTACGCCGAGAGAGACATATACGCCGCCGAGATTGATGTGGTCGATGACACAGCCATTCACAACCGCGAAAATCGCAACGCCAAGCTGTACGACAAGCTTCAGCCATGCATTGAGACGGTAAATATCGTCGAGAATTCCGAGAATCACGATGATCCCGCCGCCGATCCAGATGGTTGCGAGTTCCCGTGTAGGCTGGCAAAAGATGATCGTCGTCAGCGTGAAGCTAAGATAGATGGCCAGACCGCCGATGCGGGGCATGGGTTTTTTATGGATACGCCGGTTATCAAGCGGAACATCCACGGCCCCGATCCGGAACGCGAGAACGCGTACGATCGGTGTCATGGCATATGCCAGAAGGGACGCGCAGATGAGAGCGACGATCCCGTACAACAGTTGATTCTGAGTCATAAGTACCTCCCATACGGTCAGTTGGCGATGATTTCCGTACAGTAGCCGAAACCGTACAGATCGGGAAGAATCAGGCTGTACTGCTGGCCGACGCGGATCTCACAGCCGTCGACGGTGAACGCACGGTCGGATTCCACTGCCTGGGCTTCGATGGTGATCTTCAGCGTAATCTTGCCTTCCACAGCAGCAGCGGTTTCCCGCCCGTTTTCGTAGTCGAATGTCACTTTTTCATACGGGACAGCCTGAACGCCACTGACGGTGCCGATCTTTTTGTGTTCCACCGCATCCTCGACCAGCTGACCTTTCTTCACGGCATCCTCCAGATGTTCGTCAAGTTTCTGCAACTCCACCACATACTGGATGGTGGTATAATTGACTTCTGCTGCCGTCTGGGTTCCGCGTCCGCTGAATACAAAAACATACAGCAGAACGAACACTGCGGCGGCGATCACAAGTATAATCAGCGCGTCAATGGCATTGAAGCGCAATTTTCTCTTGCTCATGATTCTTTCCTTTCTTCGGGTTCTCCCGTAAGACCGGGTTCCGTATTGACTTTTTTCCTGACTTTTTTCTTTCCGTTATCCAGGGAAAAATCCGCGCAGGAATGTTCGGATGTATTGACATAAGAGGTACGGATCTGACTGCTGCCGTTTCTCGCATACGCCGAAGCCAGTCCGCAGACGAGCCAGAACATGAGATACAGGCGGTAGTTATACCACGCGTAGTCGGTCATGCCCTGCACCAGAACGGCGAAGACTCCGCAGAGAGGAGCCGCGGTGGAGAGGCGGAGCTGGGTCTTGCTGCGGTTCATTTCCCGGGTGATATCCGTGCCTTCGCTCAGATTCTGACGGAGCAGGCTGCCGGACAGGTCCGGGGTGGACAGTTCACTGTCTCCGGACAGGCGGGAGAACAGGGTGAGTCCGGACTGATACAGCAGGAACAGAAAGACGATGAAGACAAGAAGTCCGATAACTCCGAGTTCCAGCCAGATCTGAAGATAGAGGTTATGCGAATGAGGGGCAGCTTCCACGCCGAGGTACGAATACAGGGGATACAGGCGATCCCATGCACCTTCGCCGATACCGATACCGGTGGTGAGGTTGTCCTCGATCATATTAATGGTGGCGCGCCAGATGTACACGCGGTAGGATGTAGACGAGTCGGTCATGTTGCCGATGCTGGTGAAGCGCGAGACAATGGACGCCGGGAGGATCATCGGAAGGATCGGAATGCACGCGATCCCCGCGAGAACAACCCAGACGGATCGACGGTGCCACATGAAGAGGAACAGAAGGGCGGCAAAGATCAGACCGAGCCATGCCCCGCGGCTCCACGTCAGGATGAGGCAGACGCCCATGATGCCGATGCAGAAGAAAGCGGGAATACGGCGAAGCCCTTCCCCGCGGCCGATCAGCATACCAACGGCGATAGGGATGATAAGGATGAGGTATTCGCCGAACATGTTCGGATTTTCAAGCGTTCCGACCGCACGGCGGCCGATGGTGGAAAACATCTCACTGTCCACCCATGCGGAAGAGGAATAGCCGCCTCCGGTAAAGTACATGAAAATACCGTAAAGGGAGACGAGCGTCGCGGAGAGGACACAGGCTGTTGAACAGCGCACCAGCCACGCACGGGTGGTCATCAGACCGACCGTGAGGAAGTGGCCGAAAATAAAACAGATCATCAGCAGTGCCGGCTTGAGCGACTGTTCGGAGAGAGAGACTGTCCCGCCGAAGAACAGGAGAACGGCGAATGCCATGACGGTAATGTCGATGGGTTCAATTTTCAGGATCCGCTTTCCGCGGAGAAGTTTGAGACAGGTACAGAAAACCGTGTAGGCGGTGACTGCGCCGAGCAGCATTGTCGGGAAGATCGGCATGGCGAAGAACAGCGTCAGTACGCCGAGTTCCGGACGGATCATGACCAGATAGAGCCACAGGCATGCCGCCAGCCCGAGCAGAATATAGACAGGTGAGAGGAAATAGGTCATGGCACCGCAGATAATGCCGAGCATAAACGGGATGCCCTGATGTCCGCCGCCGCCGCGCGTGTCGGCGATCTCCTCTTCCGTAAAGCCGGTGGCGAGCATGACGATGCGGCCGAAAACATTCTCACGGAGAGACTGGGATAATGTCCACTTGGACATCACCAGGGGGATGGACGAAAAGATCATCACCAGAGCCGGAAGGATGTACGGGTGATCCGCAATGGACGCAATGTCTCCGGAAAACATGGAATAGAGATAGGCGGAAAACGCGGTATAAAAACCGAAGGAGGCGAAAAAGGCTCCGTAAACCCGCAGCCTGCAGCCAAGCAGGTATTTCATAAAATAGGTGACGCCGTTCAGGATCACGCTGGATTCAAACCGGCGGCACAGACCGTAGCGGACTTCCGCAAAATGCCGGGCGGTCTTGCTGTTCCGGAGACCGGAAAGGAACGGGGCGTTCAGCTCGCTCCGGTAGCCGCTGAAGATATAACCGAAGAAACCGTTTTTGATGAGGTGGTAGATATACGCGCAAAACCGGTCAAGTGCTGTCAGAATAATGCTGGTCTGCACGAGCCGGACGAAGAAATTGCTGCTGCCGTTTTCTCCGTTCCCTCTTGAGGCTGATGCCATAACGTCCTCCTTTGCTTTCTGCTTCCGTTTCGGAATGGATAATTCATTCCTTTTATTATACGATATTACGGGAATTATTTCAACATTAAAATATGAATTCTTTGCCTGTCCATGAAGATTACGGGGTATTTTATGGATAAAAATCCCGTTTTGATACACGTCCGCAGAGTTTTTTCAGAAATAAGACGTTTGCTCATCCCGAAAAGTTCCCTGCTCATGTAAAAAACGGGAATTTTTTATTCTTTTTTTAATTTTACAGAAGCGTGATGCCCGCCTTCTGACAGGTTTCGATGGTATGCTTATCCCAGACAGACGCCTGTACTTCGCCGATATGCGCGGTCTGCATCATGTGCATACAGAGACGGGACTGCCCGATCCCGCCGCCGATGGTGAGCGGAAGTTCGTCGTTCAGGAGCATTTTATGGAACGGAAGTTCCGCGCGGTCTTCGCAGCCGGCGAGCTTGAGCTGTGCGGCGAGAGACTGTGCATCGACGCGGATACCCATCGAAGAAATTTCAAGTGCGCAGCCAAGAACATCGTTCCAGAGAAGGATATCCCCGTTGAGTTCCCAGTCGTCATAGTCGGGTGCACGGCCATCGTGGGGCTTGCCGCTCTTCAGCTTGCCGCCGATCTTTTCGAGGAACGTGGTCGGATGTTCTCTGACGTAGAGATTTTCGCGTTCCTTCGGGGTCTTGTCGGGGTACATATCTTCGAGTTCCTGCGTGGTGACAAAGGAAACTTCGGGAGAAATATGACATTCGAGCGGGGAAAATTCATAGCGGAGGGCGTTGTTTGTCGCGACAACGGCCGCCATGATCTTGCGGACGGTCTGGTGGAGGTATTCGGTCGTACGCATGCTGCGGTCGATGACCTTTTCCCAGTCCCACTGGTCGACGTAGACGGAGTGGAGGTTGTCAAGATCGTCCTCGTCGCGGCGGATCGCGTTCATGTCGGTGTAAAGACCCTTGCCAACGTAGAATTCGTACCGCTTGAGGGCGAGACGCTTCCACTTTGCGAGGGACTGCACGACCTGTGCAGTTTCGCCGACGGCAGGAATGTCAAAACCGACCGGACGTTCCTTCCCGCTCAGGTTGTCGTTCAGACCGGAGTCTTCGCGGACAAACAGCGGCGCGGAGACACGGCGGAGGTTCAGTTCGATGGCAAGGTTCATCTGGAACGTGCGTTTGATATAGTCAATGGCGCGCTGTACGTCGTACATGGCGAGGCGCGGCTGATAGTTTTCGGGGATGTATAACATAACAGGTACTCCTTCTGCTTACTGAATTTCGCTGAGGTCAAGATCAGGGTTTACGGAATCGGCGAATGTCCGATAGAAAATAGTATCGAGAGGGACGGTGGAATTGAAGAATCCGCCGTTTTTGAGGTAAAAGCGTCCGTCTTCAAGCAGACCGCCGTCATAGTCGGTCCGCCAATTGTGACGCGCGGTGTTGTCACCGGTGAAGATGATACGTTTCGGCGAGAACCACAGGCCGTCTGCCGTACACGCCCACGGATTGCCGTAATACGCCATGCGTGAGATATATCCGCGGGTATCGCTGAAATTTTCGAGGAACGAATGAACACCAATCATCCATGTGTCGGTCTTCGGACGGAGGAAGGACGCGATACATTCGAATTTTCCGGTTTCCGGGAAGAAAAAGTACGCGGTAAATACGGTTTTATCGTTTTCCTGAGGCTGTACGTGCATGAGAAACCGATAGGTCTGGCCTGTCTTCCAGTTGTATTTCATGTAGCTCTGTCCGCCGGAGCCTTCGCCGCCGAACTCACCGACATGGGTACGTTCGTGCTTTTTCAGGCAGACGATGCGCAGATCTTCCGGGATTTCGGACGGATCGTCGGTCACATAGGGGCTCCAGATCGAAAAGAGGATGCGACGTTCGTTTTTCGAATTGGTCTGGATACCGAAATAGCCGCCGCGGAAGCCGATCGCCATGGCGTAGGTGCCGATGGGGTCATATCCTTCGGGAACGGTGACTTCGTTGTAGAACCATTCGATCCGTTCATGCTCATGTGTGGAGTAGGTACAGTGGACGCTCGGACCACGCCGTGTCCAGTAGTAGCCGTAATTGTCCTTATCCTTCGGCGTGATGCAGGCGAGGGTGTCGGTTTCGTCCGCGCCGTACAGGATCAGTTCCATCGGTGAGGCAAAATATTTCCCGTCGGTTTCGATCCCCTGAAGTTCAAAGCGGACGTAGCCATCCTTATCGGTTGTATAGGTACCGAGCGGAACTTCGTTATATCCGGGTTCCAGAGTGATTTCATAATCGTTCTGCAGTCCGGCGAAACGGATTTTTGAGGTAGCGGTCTGGTTCCGCAGCTTCAATGCCGCATGAAACGTCACGTTTGCGCGGAAGCTGACGTAAATGCCGAACTTCGCGTTCGGATCGGACCATTCGGAAATACCGCCGGGGGTAACCTTTCCGCCTGTGCCCGGAGTTTCGAGATATGCGTTTCCCGCAAGAGGGATTCGGATGATTTTATCTGCCATTGCTGTACCTGCCGTATGAGTTGCACTTTTAAATAATATGTATATTTTATCACCATACGAAAGATATGTCAAGCAATGTTTTCCGTATTTTTTCACTGCACGTTTTGTTCAATTTATCCAGTAGAAAGTCGGACGTTTTTTGTCGTTTTTACAGATTTCATTTATCTTATCAGAAAGCATTGACTTGTGTAGTAAAAAAGGTTATAATTTAAGTATAAACGATTTTCTATTTGTTTTATTTACATCAATTTAGTTTTTTGCAACACAAAGGAGACACGTATACCATGTCAGACAAGAAGATGATCAAGCTCCCTGAGAGCGAGCTCGAAGTTATGCAGGCTATCTGGGCACTCAATGAAGAAGGCGAAAAGTTTGTTTCCGCCGGCCTTATCATGAAGCGATTCCCCGCTCTTACCAGACTCAAGCTCACCACTGTCCTCACGCTGATCACCAGACTGCAGACCAAGGGCTTTATCACCACCGAAAAGCTCGGACGTTCCAACTGCTACACTCCCATCATCAACAGT
>JBGVOJ010000190.1:0-2188 GCA_045126415.1 Eubacteriales bacterium
AATCCATTGCCAGTACACAGGAGATCGTTGTGCCGGACACCGCACCGGTTCTCGGCGGTCAGATCTGCGCATGGGGTGACGGTCTGGGCGCATTCCCGTCCAGCGAGGAAGCGTGCCGGACGGAATTCGGGCTGATCCGCGAACGTATCCCCGCACTCGCCGAAAAGACGTGGAACGTACATTCCGATATCACCGCAGAGGAGCTTGCATCGGCATATGCGCACACCGACGCCGTTCTCACCCGCATGCTGAGAGGATAAAATCCGTACATATTCAAAAAAGGACTTTGCCGAGAGTCCTTTTTTGCTGCGAAAATATTGTTTAGTTGTTGCTTTTTTGCAGATTTTATGGCATAATATAAGGGTATGTGTATTTTTATCTCACAAAGGAGTCACAGTAAAATTTATGGAAAACAGAAGCAGTTTCACCGGTAAGCTCGGCTTCGTCCTTGCGGCTGCCGGTTCAGCGGTCGGGCTGGGGAACATCTGGCGTTTCCCGTACCTTGCCGCAAAATACGGCGGCGGGATCTTCCTGCTCGTCTACCTCATCCTCGCGGTCACGTTCGGCTTTTCCCTCATGATCGCCGAAATCGCCATCGGACGCAAGACCGGACTCTCCGCCATCGGCGCGTTCGGCAAACTCAGCGCAAAGTTCAAGTTCGTCGGTGTCCTCGCGTCCGTCATCCCGATGATCATCTTCCCCTATTACTCCGTCATCGGCGGCTGGGTCACCAAGTACCTTGTTACGTTCGTCAGCGGCGGAGCCAAAGCGGCAGCATCCGATTCCTACTTCACGGATTTCATCGCCAAGCCCGCAGAACCGCTCGTATGGTTCGCAATCTTCATCGGCATTACCGCCGTCGTTGTTATGCTCGGCGTGGAAAAGGGTGTTGAAAAAGTCAGCAAGATCATGATGCCCGTTCTCGTCCTTCTCACCCTGTTCATCGCGGTCTACAGTCTGTTCATCCCGGGAGCAATGGACGGTTTCCTCTACTACATCACCCCCGATTTCAGCCACTTCTCCGCAACCACCGTTCTTGCGGCGATGGGTCAGCTGTTCTACTCCATGTCCCTCGCCATGGGGATCATGATTACCTACGGTTCCTACATGAAGAAGGACGTCAACCTCGAATCCTCCGTTCACCAGATCGAAATTTTCGACACCGGTGTGGCATTCCTTGCCGGTATGATGATCATTCCTTCCGTGTTTGCCTTCTCCGGCGGTGACGAAGCCGCTCTCGGCAAAGGCCCCGGTCTGATGTTCATCACCCTCCCGAAGGTCTTCGACAGCATGGCGGGCGGCACCATCATCGGCGCGGCGTTCTTCCTGCTCGTTCTCTTCGCGGCACTGACCTCCTCCATCTCTCTGATGGAAACCATCGTCTCTATTTTCGAAGACAAACTGAAGCTCGGCCGCACAAAGACCTGTCTGCTCGTACTCGCGGGTTCGTTCCTGTTCGGCATTCCATCCTCTCTCGGCAACGGCGTATGGAGCGGTGTGAATGTTCTCGGTCTCGGTATCCTCGATATGTTCGACTTTGTCAGCAACAGCGTCCTCATGCCGATCGTTGCCTTCCTCACCTGCATCTTCATCGGCTACATCCTCAAGCCGAAGGCAATCATCGAGGAAGTGGAAAGTTCCGCACCGTTCAAGTCCAAGAAGCTGTTCACCGTCATCATCAAATATGTTGCGCCGGTGTTCATCGTGCTGATTCTGATTTCGTCCGTCCTCGACGTACTCGGCATTCTCAAAATCTGATGATTTTTCAAAAAGTCCAGTCCCTTCCGGACGGACTTTTTTGCTTTTTACCTATATTTCTGACCGGCACTTGACAATCATATGATCATATATTATAATAATGTCATAAGTTCACGCGAACGCATTGCAAAGGAGGATTACAGAATGAAAAAGTTATTGCTCCTGTTTCTCGCCCTTTCCATACTGACATCGTGTCAATCCTCTCCTGTGGAAAACGAATCCCCCGACACACCGGAAACCGAAGCAGATGAAACCACCGCCGAAAAACCGTCACCGTATCCGGAAATCGAAACCAGTACGGAAGAATGGCTCCGCGTCGGGCTGGAGTATTATCTCAGCGGAACAGAAGTACGCCTCGATCCGCTGTCCTATTTTACGGAAAACGGCATCACCGTGCTGGCTCTGTACAATGACTGGTTTTATATTGATA
>JBGVOJ010000191.1:0-1464 GCA_045126415.1 Eubacteriales bacterium
CCTCGCCGATAAATACCACCCCACCGGCAGCGCCGAAATGCGTGATGCCGCAATTGACCGTGAGTGGGCGCCGCTCTGCATGATGGAATTTGAGATAGAGCACCTCACGGGAAAAGAAGCTATCGAGCTGGTTCGTGCGAAAGCAAAGGCTTGACCTGACATACCGTTAGGTTATATCATAAAAAGAGCAAAATAACGCTTTTATTTTAAAGAAAGAGGGCGATTTTTATGACTAATGAAACCTTAAAGACTTTGATGACCCGCCGCAGCATCCGCAAATTCAAGCCGGATATGCTCCCGAAAGACGTGATCGAACAGATCGTCACCGCCGGAACCTACGCAGCAACCGGACGGAACCTCCAGTCCCCGATCATCCTCGCGATCACGAACAGGGAGGTTCGCGATAAGCTGTCGAAGCTCAATGCGGACATCATGGGCGCGGCGAATGATCCGTTCTACGGCGCACCAGTTGTTCTCGTCGTTCTGGCGGACAAAAACTGCCGTACGCATGTTTACGACGGCAGCCTTGTCATGGGAAATCTCATGCTTGCCGCCCACGAACTCGGTGTCGGAAGCTGCTGGATCCACCGCGCGAAAGAAGAATTCGACCGTCCGGAAGGGAAGGCGATCCTCGCAGAACTCGGTATTGAAGGGGACTACGAAGGCATCGGTCACTGCATCCTCGGCTATGTCGACGGCGAATACCCCGAAGCCCGCGAACGCAAGGATAACTGGGTTTACTGGATCGAGTGAAAGAAATCGAAATCCATTAAAGAACAGCATCCAAAAAGGAGATATTTCGGTATCTCCTTTTTGGTTTGTCATAAATTACATATCGTATTCGGTCAGCAGAACTTCCTTCCATTCCGCCGCGCCGTCTGCGAGATAATATGTCTTCACAGACCACGGAGTAACGGTGTCCTTCAGTTCAACCGGCAGTACATCGCCGCTCACAGTCACATCCGCCGCCTTGCCGGCGATTTCATACAGACGTACGATCAGACCCGTACCGTCTTCGCTGCGCTTGAGGGCGGACAGCATGATGTTGTCGCAGTCAATCGCAATGCCGCCGTACGGTTTGTCGGACAGTTTGCCTGCGTGCCAGGTTTCGATGATGTTCGTCAGAGGCTTGTTCAGCACCTTTCCTTCGCGGGTCACGCTTGTCCATTCATCTCCGACGGGCATGAGCGTGTACTGGAAGTTGATTCTGCCCTGATCGGTGAATTCGCTTTCTTCGGTTCTCGGACCGCCGTGGTCGCCGTAGATCGGGCTGCGGAGGATGGTCTGATAAATCGTGCCGTCCTTGACGCTGCTGCTGTAGGTGTTGTCGTTCACAATCGCAAAGCCGCCGCCCGTACCCTTGACTGCCGTCCACATGAGACCGGGTTCTTCTTCGCCGTCAGCGGGACGTTCGATCACGCCGAAGGGGATTTCGTAATATGCCTTCGGATTTTCGACTGCCAT
>JBGVOJ010000192.1:0-3087 GCA_045126415.1 Eubacteriales bacterium
ACCGAATTTGCACATGAAAACGGTACCCTTTCCCGTATTCAGGCACACGGGACATGGGGGGACATCCTGCGTGTCTACGCGGCGGCAGACATTCCGGAAGGTGAAACCTTCGGTGACCACCGGACACTCGAGGTCAATACCATTCACCGTCGTCTGGCAGCTTCTGCGGGACATATTTACGGAAAAAATATCATCTCCAACGAGACGTTCACCTGGCTGAAGCGTCCGCGCTTCACGGAAACGCTTGAGGAAATGAAGGCCGCTGTAGACGCAGTTTTTCTCGACGGTATGAACATGATCGTCAACCACGGCTACGCATACTCGCCGGAAAAGGCAGGTAAACGCGGCTGGCCGTTCTACGCATCCACGCACATCAACCACACGGTTCCGTGGTGGCCGCTGTACAAGAACCTCGGCGATTACATCCACCGTGCCAGCGCGCTTCTCCGTTTCGGTCATCCGGTTGCGGAAGTTGCCGTTTATCTGCCGCAGGCGGATATTTATGCGGATAATATGATGTCTGAGCTTCATCTTGCGATGCGTCTTGAGGAACATCTCGGACGTGAAGCCATGGACAGCATCCAGAAGGCGGGTTACTGGTTCGACTACATCAACGATGAAGCCCTGTGCAGTCTCGGCAGTATTGCGGACGGCGGTCTAAATATCGGTGAAAACCGCTACCGCGTGATTATTCTTGCGGGATGCACCCGTCTGCCCGTCGAAACAGCGGAAAAACTGCGCGATTTCGTGAAATCCGGCGGTATTCTGATCTGCGACAATGTTCCCACCGAAAGCTGCGGTCTGCTGAATCATGAAAAAAACGCCGATACCATTCGGGTATTAATGACGGAAGCCGCACCGATAGTCGTCGAAAACCGGAACGAAGCATTGATCGCGGCTCTGCGCGAACGCTTTACGCCGGACGTAATTCTGTCCGCGCCCGACACGGTCGGCTATGTCCATCGTAAGGAGGGAGACACGCACCTGTATTTTCTCTCCAATCTGTCGGAGGAATCCCGCGTGGTATCTGCGAAATTCAAGGGCAGAACCGGCGCGGCACGTGCATGGTCGGTCAACCGCGCGGAAGCGGTTCCGCTGGACGGTGACGGCGAAGAACGTGTTTTCTTCATGGAACCTCACGGAACTGTGGTCGTTGTGTTCTCGGCGGAACTGGAAAATGCACCGGTTGTCACCATATCTCCGGCTTTTCTGAACGAACTCCCACTGACCGGATGGACACTCACTGTCGACGGCAGAAAATATGAAATGGACGAACCCGGTTCGTGGGAAGTTCTTCCCGGTCTTGAACATTACAGCGGTATGGGTGCATACGAATGTACGTTTGACGTGGCTGAAGGGGAAACGAACAGCGTTCTCTGCCTGAACGATCTGTCCGCTGCGGCACGGGTCTATGTCAACGGCGAACTTGCCGGAGACGTCTGGACACATCCGCTGGAAATGCCGCTGAAAGGCAGAATTCATGAAGGTCCGAACACCGTCCGTATTGAAGTATACTCCACGCTGGTCAACGAAATGATGGTGGACGGCAGTTACGAAGCTCTGCCGGACGTTCTGCCGGAATGGCCTTACTACGGAACGGTTATCAACATCCAGCGCAAGGCACGTCTCAACTGTATGCGCGAATTTACCGAACAGAAAGAAGTTCTGAAAAGCGGTCTCTGGGGACGCGTAAGTCTCCGGAGAGAATGAGGTAATGTGATGGGAAATAAAAAAGTCGTTTTTCTCTGCGTTCACAATTCCTGCCGCAGTCAGATCGCGGAAGCTCTCGGCAAAACATTCCGAAAGGATGACTTTGATTTTTATTCGGCAGGAACGGAAGTCAAACCGCGGATCAATCCCGATGCTGTACGGCTGATGAAAGAAATCTACGGCATCGACATGGAACAGACGCAGTACAGCAAGACGGTCGATCAGATTCCTGCGCCGGATATTATTATTTCCATGGGCTGTGAAGTCGGCTGTCCTTACATCGGACGACCGTTCGACGATAACTGGGAACTGCCTGACCCGACCGGACAGAGCGATGAGGTCTTCCGTGACGTGATTGAGCGGATATTTGAGCATATCATGTTATTATAATCTATCTTTTGACGGAGGTATTCTATGAGCTGCAAGATCAATCCGGAAACCGGCGGAATTCTGACCGGACGGAAGCTGGAATGGTTCCATCACAAGTCTCACGCAGAATGGGGCTATACGGAAGAACAGACGGATACGTTTGCCGTTCTGCATCCGGCGGAAGACTGTGCGGCGGAATCTTATCCGCTGTACGTGGTCTTCCATTCCGCAGGACATGACGTGTACTCCACAGTCGCCTGCACATGGCAGAAGGGCAACCACGACATTTATCACGCGCCGAAAGATATGTTCGCTCTGTATCTCGACTGCCGTCAGCACATGAACGACTGGTGGTGGGGCGGCAATTCCGCGCACGATGTGATCGGCGAAGGACGGGACGGCGTGGAATGTCAGCCCGTCGAAAACCGTGTGATGGCGACTATTGAATGGGTAATGGAAAACTACCCGATTGACAGAGACCGTATTTATGCGGTCGGAAACTCGATGGGCGGCAGCGGTGCGCTCGGTATCGCAATGTGCCGCGGGGATGTTTTTGCGGTGGTCAAGGCGAATGTACCTGCAGGTGTCCGCCACATGGCAGACCGGTGCTGTCTCGATACGGACGCGCCGGATGGATTCCGTCTGCCAGATCCGCCGGTTTTGGTGGATTATTCCGCACAGAACGACGGTTGGTCAAAGGGACATGAAATCCTGTACAAAGGAATGCAGGAGAAAAAGTATGCCGTCCTCGGGTACTGGGGCATGTTCGGTCACGAAAACAACAACGATAAAATACGTGCGGTGAACGATCTGGTACACTCGTTCGATCTGTTCTCCGTCAAGCGTAACGAAGCCTATCCGGTTTTCACGCACGCGGACTGCGACGATCCTCTGCCGTGGGCGGAAGACGGTTCGGTCGTTCATGAAAATGCCGGACAGAAGAACTATTCCTTTGAAAAAGTACTGCTTGGACCGCAGCAGAATATGGCAGCGGCATTATTCGGACAG
>JBGVOJ010000193.1:0-6527 GCA_045126415.1 Eubacteriales bacterium
CCTGCGGTGACCGTGTGCGTGAAGTCCTCGAAGCCGATCCGACCATCGTTTCCGGCAGCAATACTGCGGCAAAGGAAACCGGTACCGTACGTTTCGAAAACGTATCCTTCAAGTATCCGGGTGCCGGCGGCAACAATATCCTCGACAAAATTTCCTTTGATGTAAAGAAAGGCGAAACCGTAGCCATCATCGGTGCGACCGGTTCCGGCAAATCTTCTCTCGTAAACCTCATCCCGCGCTTCTATGATACCGTCGAAGGGACTGTTTACGTCGACGGCGTGGATGTCAAGAAGTGGGATCTCCACGAACTCCGCTCGAAGATCGGCTTTGTTCTCCAGAAGAGCGAGTTGTTCTCCGGTACCGTCAACGAAAACATAGGCTGGGGTAAAAACGACGCAACCCAGGAAGAAATCATCGCCGCCGCGAAAGTGGCACAGGCGGATGAATTCATTTCCCACATGGAAGAAGGCTATACCTCCTATGTTGCCGAAAAGGGCGCTTCCCTCTCCGGCGGTCAGAAACAGCGTGTTGCTATCTCCCGTGCAGTACTCCGCCGTCCCGAAATCATGATTTTCGACGACAGCACCTCCGCGCTTGACCTCGGCACCGAAGCCAAGCTCCGCAACTCACTCAACACCGAATTCGAAGGCACGACCATCATTATGATCGCACAGCGTATCGCCAGCGTCATGCATGCCGATCGTATTGCCGTCATCGAAAACGGAAAAATCACCGCGTTCGACAACCATGACAACCTCATGAAGACGAGCGCAACCTACCGCGATATCTACAGTTCCCAGATGAAAAACAACGGAGGTGACGCAGAATGAACCGTGACCCGAAAATGGATAACAAGCAGCAGATGCCTCCGCCGTCGGGAGGCCCCGGAATGCCCGGAAGACCCGGCGGAAAACCCGGTGAAAAGAAAGAAATGTCGGCAGATGAACTCCGCGCCGTCATGAAGAAAAACGGTACCAATCAGGGACGCGGTCCCGGCGGTCCGATGATCCGCGAAAAACCGAAGGATGCCAAGGGAACGCTGCTCAAGCTCATCAAGTACATCGGCAAGAGCAAGTACCTTGTCTTCACGATCATGGGTACGACCATCCTGTCGACCTTTCTGAACCTTCTCGGCCCGAACCTTCAGGGGCAGGCGATTGACGCGATCACCATCACGGAAGGCAAAGCCTCCGTGGATTTTGAAACGCTCATCCGTGTACTTATCCTGATGCTGCTCGTCTACCTCGCGAGTGCGGCGATCCAGATGCTTCAGGGCATCGCGTCCGCGAAGATCACGCAGACAACGGTCTACACGATGCGTTCCGACCTGTTCCGCAAGATCTCTTATCTCCCGATCCGCTACACCGATACCCACGCACACGGCGACATCATGAGCCGTATGACGAACGACGTTGACAACATCTCCATGACGTTGTCGTCGTCGATTTCTTCCCTCATCTCCGCCGCGCTGACGCTGATCGGTGCGTTCGCGATGCTGATCTACTACGACTGGCGCATGGCGTTCATCTCCCTTGTCACGATCCCGCTGACCATTTTTGTTTCGATGAATCTGTCGAAATTCATGCGGAAGTACTTTGTCGAAAAGCAGGTGCTTCTCGGTCAGATGAACGCGCAGGTAGAAGAAATGGTCACCGGCTACAAGACCGTTATCGCGTACGGCAAGGAAAAGGACGCCTGCGAGGAATTCGCGAAAATCAGTGAAGAATTCCGCAAGTGCAGCATCCGTGCGAACGTCTGGGGCGGTCTGATGGGCCCGGCGAACAACATCATCAACAACCTGAACTACCTCATCGTTGCGGCAACCGGTACGTACTTCACGGCAACCGGCGCGATTTCCGTCGGTGACATTCAGGCGATTCTCCAGTATTCCCGTCAGCTTTCCATGCCGATCAACCAGATCGCGAACCAGTACGCAAGCATTCTGACCGCAATTGCCGGTGCGGAACGTGTCTTCACGATCCTTGACACACCGGACGAACTGGACGAGGGCAAGTCCGACATGAAAGTGGAAGACATCCGCGGGGATATTGAATTCAACAATATCAACTTCTCCTACAATCCGGGCAAGCAGGTTCTGCACGACTTCAATCTGAAAGTCAAGCAGGGTCAGAAGATCGCGCTCGTCGGTGCTACCGGTTCCGGTAAGACGACCGTCGTCAACCTGCTGACACGTTTCTACGACGTAGACTCCGGCGAAATCAAAATCGACGGCGTGAACATCAACGACATCCCGAAGAAGACGCTGCGCAGCGCGATTGCGATCGTTCTTCAGGACACCGTCCTGTTCCACGACACCATCGGCAACAACATCCGCTACGGCAAGCTGGACGCAACGGACGAAGACATCCGCCGTGCGGCGGCGACCTCCGAATCGGATGAGTTCATCGAACGTCTGCCGGAAGGCTATGAAACGATCCTCGCGGAAAGCGGCAGCAACCTGAGCCAGGGACAGCGT
The DNA here is from genome assembly GCA_045126415.1 of Eubacteriales bacterium. Lineage (GTDB taxonomy): Bacteria > Bacillota > Clostridia > Oscillospirales > CAG-272 > UMGS1696. The sequence continues at coordinate 2,477 of JBGVOJ010000193.1, forward strand.
CAGCTTCTCTCCATTGCCCGCGCCGTTCTCGCCGACCCGAAGATTCTCATCCTCGACGAAGCAACTTCTTCGGTTGACACCCGTACGGAAATGCACATCCAGCAGGCCATGGTGGCTCTCATGAAGAACCGCACCAGCCTCATCATCGCGCACCGACTCTCCACCATCCGCGATGCCGATATCATCATCGTTATGAAGGACGGCACTGTCATGGAAGCCGGCAACCACGACGAACTTCTCGAACAGAAGGGCGTTTACTACGGACTGTACCAGAACCAGTTCGCCGGAATTGAGACTTAAAATATTTCAGTGGGATACTGTTCACAGTACCCCACTGATTTTGTTTATCCTTCTTTTTTCAGACGGAAGACGAGGCGTGCGAGTGCTTTGCCGTTCCACGGGATGAGCGGATAGAGGTAGCGGCGGCGGCCATCGATGGTGCGGTTGGTAGCGGCAAGGAAAACGGCAATGATAATGCCGGCGGCAAAGCCCCAGACATCGAACAGGGCGGTGAGAACGAGGAGCAGGATGCGCAGATACTTGAATGCGTAGCCGAGTTCATAGTTGGACTGCGTGAAGTTGGCGATGGCGACAAACGACATATACAGGATAACGTCCGGTGACAGCCAGCCGACGGTCACGGCGAAGTCCCCGAGCAGAAGACCGCCGACCACGGACAGCGAGTTGGACAGGATGTTCGGCGTGTTGAGAGACGCAAGTTTCAGACCGTCGAGGGCAAATTCCGTGAGCAGGAGCTGCGCGAAGATAGGCAAGGCTCCCGGATTGGCTGGAATAAGAAAACTCCACGATTCCGGCAGAATGTCAATATGGCGGAGGAGAAGATACCACAGCGGCGTCAGAATCATCGTCATCCAGAAGATAACGTGGCGGAGAAGACGCAGGTATGTGCCGGTGAACGGCGGGAAATAATAGTCGTCCGTTTCCTGCAGGAAGTCAAACAGCGTGGTCGGGAAAATCATGGCTTCCGGGCTGTTGTCGCAGATAAGGATGATGCCGCCTTCGAGGATCGTCGCGGCCGCGCTGTCCGGACGTTCTGTCGAGCGAATCTTCGGAAACGGGTTGTACCAGCGCGTTTTCAGCATGGATTCAATGATGCTCTGATGCCCGAGGACGAGGCTGTCCGTATCGAGGGCCTGTAGCTTCTGACAGAGTTCCTCCACATAGTTCAGATCCGCGCGGCTTTCCATATAGCACAGCGCAAGATCGGTGCGGGTACTTGTCCCGACGTTGAGATAACGGATGGTAAGGTCGGTGCTTCGGATGCGCCGGCGGATCATCGCCGTGTTGAAAATCATCGTCTCCACAAAACCGTCGCGGCTGCCGCGCATGACTTTATCATTCTCCGGCTCTTCCGTCTGCCGTGCCGGATACGTCCGCAGGTCGATGACCAGCGCGTTCGCGTCGAATTTTTCACACAGAAAGACGGTACACCCGCTCATGACCGCAAGAACCAGACTGTCAATCGAGTCGGTCACATCCACTTCGGCGGCGGGCATGTGCATATCGGCAAATTTCTGTGCGTCTCCCGGTCGATTGTCCCCCATGTTCTGCACGCTGATGACATACGTCAGCAGTTTCTGCAGGGATTCTGCCTTGACAAAGCCGTCGATGTAGTACATAACGATCTTCGCGTTCGCTACTTCCATCGTCTTGCGGAGCATATCGAAGCTCGAATCCGTCCGCAGAACCGCATCCATGACCGCAATGTCTTCGTCAAAATTTCCGCTCAGCTTTCCGTTGTATATTTCCATAAAAAATCTCCGTCAATTACTTTCTAAGGGAAAGTATGGACGGAGATTTTGATTTTTATACCGTTATTTTGCGTTATTTTTAAAGAACTGGTAGTAATAACACGGGATCATGCCGTTGTACAGCTTGCGGATCTTGTCGGCACGGCGGCCGTAGAGCTGCGGGAACTTTTCGTGCTGGGTGATGACATAAATCTGCCAGCGGTCGAGTCCGGCAAATGCCTGTCCCATGCCGCGGTACAGCGCTTCCGCTTCCTCCGGCGTCATGAGTCGTTCGCCGTACGGCGGGTTCGTGACGATGGTTCCGCGGCGGCCGAGCGTGTCGATGTCAAGTGCGTCCATCTGGAAAATATTGAGACGGTCGGCAACACCGGCGCGTTTTGCGCAGGAGGAGGCAAGTTCCACACACAGCGGGTCGATGTCCGTGGCTTAAGCTTCAAAGGGGGTGTCACGTACCTCCTTTTTCGCCTTTTCGAATGGTTCCTTCCACGACTGTTCCGGGAAAACGGGTTATGCCTGCGAGACAAACGACCGGTTCATACCGGGCGCGATGTTCTTCATCAGCATCGCAGCTTCAATGGCGATGGTTCCCGAACCGCAGAACGGGTCCCACAGAAGAACGTCCTCGCGCGGTCTGGCAAGTTTCACGAGCGCGGCAGCAAGGGTTTCTCGGATTGGCGCGGCGTGCGTTTCGGGACGGTATCCGCGCTTGTGCAGCGGCATGCCGGACAGGTCGATCATGAGGGAACCTTTGTCTTTGAAAATGAAAAATTCGATCTTATAACGTGTTCCGGTCTCGGGCAGGATCTGCAGACCGTATTTTTCACCGAGACGGGTGGAAATCGCCTTTTTGACGATCCGCTGACAGTCCGGCACCGAAAACAGCTTGCTCTTGATGGCATGGCCGCTGACCGGAAATTCGTCGTCACGGGAAATATAATCTTCCCACGGCAGGGCCTTGGTACCGTCAAACAGGTCGGTGAACGTCAGTGCGTCGAACGTGCCGAGGTTGAGATAGAGGCGTTCGGCATAACGCAGGTTGATGTTGCAGACCGCGCAGGTGGTTTCGTCTCCTTCAAAGGTAATACGGCCGTCAATGGTATCCACACGCTTGCAGCCGAGGGCGGTGATCTCCTCTCCGAGCAGGCCTTCCAGACCGAACAGGCAGGTTGCGGTATATCGTAATGTCATAATGCTGTATCTCCGTTTCTTCTTTCGTCGTTTGCCGGTGCGGGACGGTTTGCTTTCTGCAGAGTGAAGGTGAACCGGCACCATTTTCCGTATTCGCTCTCGACTTTGATGGTTTCGTTGTGGGCTTCGATGATGGTACGCGCGATGAACAGTCCCAGCCCTACGCCGGTCTTGTCCAGTCCGCGGCTCTTGTCGCTCTTGTAGAACCGGTCGAAAACGTACGGCAGTTCCTCTTCCGCGATACCGACACCCTCGTTGTACACGCTGACTTCTGTTTTATTGCCGACATCCTTCACGGAAACCTCGTACCGACCGCCTTCGTTCGAGAATTTGATCGCGTTGTCACAGATATTCGAGAGAATCTGATGGATTGCCTCGCGGTCGGCACTGACGAACATATTGTCCCGGTCGGCATTAAACATGACGTCAAGCTTCTTTGCTTCCAGACGCTGTTCCGAGAAAATGATAATTTCTCTTGCCATTTCGCAGATATCAAAGGGCTTGATATCGAATTTCCGTTCCCCTGCCTGGATTTTGGTGATATCGAGTAAACTCCAGACCAGCGAGGACAGACGGGTAACTTCCGTGGAGATGATCTCCAGATAATGCGGAACCTTGTCCGGCGGGATGGCGCCGCTCTGAATATTCTCGATGTACCCCTTGATGCTCGTCATCGGTGTACGCAGGTCATGCGAAACATTTGCAAGGAAGAGGCGCTGCACTTCCGTACTGTGCTGAAGAGAGTTCGCCATATTGTTGAATGCGGACGCCAGTTCTGCGACCTCATCGTTGCCGTTGACCTCGACGCGCACGTCAAACCGTCCGGCGGCAAATGCACGCGCAGCACGGCTCATCGCACGGATCGGAGAGACCAGACGTTCCGTGATGAAGTACACCGCGATCAGCGCCGCCAGCATCAGCCAAAGTGTCGACATGATGATGGTCTTCACCATCGCTTCCAGCAGTTCGTCCATGTCGGAGTTCATCGTACAGGTCATGACAGACCCAACCACGGTTCCGTTTTTTGTCCTGAGCGGCTGGATGTAGGAAAAGTGCTTCTCCTCAAAAAATCCGTCGAGAGTATCGTTGCG
>JBGVOJ010000194.1:0-8040 GCA_045126415.1 Eubacteriales bacterium
AGCGGTGGTTTCCTTACCGTAGCTGAATTCTATAGTAACGTACTATATCACCGTAACTGAAGCCGTCAGCGCTGAACGGGGAGCGAAGCCCCGTGAAGTTGCTCTACTACTCCTGATGATTTTTATGACTCCACGGCTGTAAGTCTAACAAATTTAAGCCGTACTCCACCGAAAATTCCTCTTTTTTCCCTTCTAAATCATATCAGCCACACAAACTGGCTACAACAGATTGAAGTTTTTGCGGAGCTTTTTTCAAAAAGCGACCGTTCCCCCTTCCCTAAAAATCCGCACACTCTCCCCTCAAACACAAATTTCCTTTAATTGTTGAAAAATCAACAGATTTATTCATAGTTTTTGTAATATAATAAGAGCAGAAAAACAAAGGAGAAATTCCATATGAAAATTGCTTTTTTTGATACGAAACCTTATGATAAACCGGCTTTTGAGAAGTTCGGGGAAGAGAATGGGGTTACGTTTAAATATTTTGAGACGAAGCTGAATGAAGATACGGCGGAACTGGCACATGGGTTTGACGGGGTCTGCGTGTTTGTCAATGATACGGTGAATGCGGAGGTTATCGACCGGCTGTATGAGATGGGCGTAGGTGTGGTTGCGCTCCGGTGCGCGGGGTTCAATAATGTGGATATGAAACATGCGCACGGAAAGGTGCATGTGCTGCGCGTTCCGGCGTATTCGCCTTATGCCGTGGCGGAGCATACGATGGCTATGCTGCTCACGTCTATCCGCCGGATTCATAAGGCGTATATCCGTACCAGGGACTACAATTTCAGCCTCGCCGGAATGACCGGGTTTGACCTGCACGGCAAAACCGTCGGCGTCATCGGTACCGGACGCATCGGGCAGGTCTTCATCAATATCTGCCGCGGCTTCGGTATGAAGGTGCTGGCATACGATAAATTCCCCGCAGAGAGGCTTGACAACGGCGATACCATCCGCTATGTCACTCTCGATGAACTCTTCACGCAGAGCGATATCATCTCCCTGCACTGCCCGCTCACCGAGGAAACCTACCATATCATCGATGAAGACGCTCTTGCGAAATGCAGGCGCGGCGTCGTGCTGCTCAATACCTCCCGCGGTGCCCTCGTCGACGCCGAAGCCCTCCTGAACGGCATCAAGTCCCGCAGGGTCGGCGCTGCCTGCCTCGACGTTTACGAGGAAGAATCCGATCTCTTCTTCGAAGACTATTCCGGTCATATTCTCGACGACGATACCCTCGCCCGCCTGATCTCCATGCCCAACGTCATCGTCACCTCCCATCAGGCCTTCCTCACCGAAGAAGCCCTCTCCAATATCGCCGAAACCACCGTAAAAAATATTACCGGATTCTTCGCCAACGGCCAGTGCCCGAATGAGGTCTGCTTCCGTTCCGGCTCCGCACAGGACTGCAAAGACGGCAAATGCTTCTGAACCGCCGTACGTTCTCCCTTAAACTTTAAACATCCTCAGTATATCAACGAAAGGAGAAAGACTTTATGAAAATGGTTCTTCTTACCGCCCTCGGCGTCGGCGGCGCAACCATCTTCGGCTCACTGATCGGCTTCGTATTCAAAAAAATCTCGCATCGTTTTTCCGACATCGTCCTTTCCTTCGCCGCCGGAGTCATGCTCTCCGCCGCAGTCCTCGGGCTGATTCTTCCCTCTCTCGATTACGGCGGAAAATACGGTCTCATCACCACCATCCTAGGTATCTTCGCGGGTGCCCTCTGCCTCAACCTCATCGACAAGCTCGTCCCGCATCTGCACCGTCTGATCGGCTCGGAAATCGAAGCCCACCATAACGCCAACCTCAGCAAAGTTCTCCTGTTTGTCACCGCCATCGCGATCCATAACCTTCCCGAAGGAATCGCAGCGGGCGTCGGCTTCGGTTCCGGCAATACCTCGCAGGCCCTCATGATCGCCGGAGGGATCGCACTCCAGAATATCCCCGAAGGCATGGTTATCATCGGCCCCATGCTCGCCGCCGGTGTGTCACCGAAGAAAACTTTCATCAGCGCCATGATCACCGGCCTTGTCGAAGTCGCGGGAACCCTGATCGGTTATTTCGCGGTCAGCCTCGCTTCGGCGATCCTTCCGTTCGCTCTCGCCTTCGCCGGAGGAACAATGCTCTACGTCGTCAGCGACGAAATGATCCCCGAGACTCACGCGCACGGCGGAGAACGCGGTGCAACCTATGCCCTGCTCGTCGGCTTCTGCGTCATGCTCATCACGGATGTCCTGCTCGGATAAGCGGATATTCCGCAGAAAAACGCCTGCGAAAAAAGCGTAAAAAAGGCGAAATTTTTTCAACTTTTTTAAAAATACCTATTGACAAACCACACCCGCTGTGATATAATAATCAGGCAATCGGGGTGTGGCTCAGTCCGGTAGAGTGCTTGGTTCGGGACCAAGAGGCCGCTGGTTCGAATCCAGTCACTCCGATTAGAAAAAGTAACCTTTTTAGCTTGGAAACAAGCCGAAAAGGTTCTTTTTTTATCAAAAAATCAACATGCCAGAAAATGGGCGAAATCCGAAAGTTCAACAATAATTCAACTCGCCCCAAAAATTCAACATCTTTATGCTTTTTTGAAACTCAACGCATCCGAAATTACATCCGCACTTCTGGAGTCCGCATCCGAAATCATGTGGCTGTAGATGTCCGTCGTCGTGCTGACCTGATCGTGTCCCAGACGATGCGAGACCGTCACCGCGTCCACACCGTTGTAAATCAGCATACTTGCCATCGTGTGCCGGAAGCCGTGCGGATTCAGATGCGGCAGGTCATGACGTTTGGAAAACTTCGCAAGCCATGAGGTCACCGAACACGGGTGCAGAGGATTCCCGTTCTCCTGCGTAAAGACAAATCCCTGATTGTCATAATAATCGCCCAGCCGCAGACGTTCCGCCGCCTGTCGTGCTTTGTGGTGCCGCAATTCCGCCATCGTTTCCGCCGGAAGGCTGATGAAACGGGTGGAATTTTCTGTTTTCGGGGTATCGACGTATACGCCGCGTTCTTTGGTGTACAGGACGTTCCGGCAGATGTGGATGCGGTTGTACTCGAAGCTTACATCCTCCCATTTCAGCCCCAACGCTTCCCCTCTCCGGCAGCCGGATACCAAAAGAAGAAGCACCAGCGTCCTCCACTGTCCCGGTTCCTCGTTCAGTGCGGACAGGATCGCCGTCACGTCTTCAGGCTGATAGTAGACCGGATCGCTCTTTTTCGCTTTCGGAGGTTCCACCCGATCCGCCACATTGAACGGGATCAGACTTTCCTTCACCGCCTGATCGAGGATGGTGTGCAGAAGCCGGTGAACTTCCAGAATCGTTTTGCCGGACAACTTGCCGCCGTTCTTGTTCTTTCCGTCCTTCGCCAGATCGGTATACAGGTCATTGAGATGCTGTGGCTTGAGGTCACGGATTTTGATGTGTCCGATTGCCGGAACGATCAGACGCTCGGTGAGGGAACGGTACAGCGTCAGCGTCGTCGTTTTCAGACCGCGCTGTTCCTTGAGGTTGATGCAGTATTCGCAATACTGCGCTACGGTCTGCCGGGTGTCGGATGCGATGCCCTCTCGACACTCCTTTTCAAAGGTGGCGGCGAAAGCCTCCGCCTTTTTTCTTGCGCTTTTTTCCGTCCATGTGGGTTCTACGCTGAACGTTGCCGTGTACGGCTTGAGCTGGTGCCCTTCGGCATCCCGTCCGCGATGGACACGGATGCTGTAGGAAATCAGTTTGCCGGATTTGTCCCGGCGTTCCTGGATGTTAGCCATTCTGTTCCTCCTGTTCTTGTGTTTCGGTATTCATATTGTGCATCGCCATGATTAAACATTCCAAGGATTTTTTTACCTTTGAATTTGGATACGCAGGTACAATAATATGTTCTTGAATTTGTTCTACTATTTCATCAACCATATTCATTCCCGCCTGTTTAGCACTAATTATCTGCTCACTATCATTCATGAATGACGGCGCAACTTCTAATCCTGACTGTAAAACCACTGTCATTCCCCGCAACAGTTCGTCTATTTCTCCTTCGTCTTTGTCAAGGATAGCAGGAAGCCTTTCTTCATCACCACACCTTTTTCGGATAATTTCTCCGAAATCATAAATCATACGCCCGAAATATTGATTGCGAATAATTAGAGATAGGAGACCATCAGCATTTTTTAGAGGTATTTCACTCTTTAAGTTTTCACTATACGTCTTGAGTGTTTTGACTGCTTCTTCATCTAATCCAGTTGCCGAACATATGTCTGTAAGTTCTTGGGTCTCACAATCAATTTTCCCCAATAAATATCCTGTATCACATCCGAAAATATCACACATCTTTACTAACAACGGCAATTCAGGATAAACCTCGCCTGATTCCCAACTGGCTAAAGTTTGACGTACAACCCCAATCTTATCCGCCAACTTTTCTTGTGTCAACTTACATGCTTTTCGTTGTGCTTTTATTCTATTCCCCATTACATTCAAATTATATGCAGATTTGTTAGTCATAATTAACATGATTCCTTATTTTATGTTTTATTGTCGTTTGATTGTGTCTTGGATTCAACAATAATGTGTGGTATGATTATAGCACAGGAAGCCCAACTCTGCAAGGGGTTTTCCGAAAATATTTCAAAGAACTGGAGGAAAATATATGGCGCACATCCCAACTACGGAACACAATTCCGACAATCCCCGTCCGCAGATGCTTACCATCCGCGAGACCGCCCGCACCGGAATCCTTCCGGAAGCGGCACTCCGCACCCTCGTCAAGCAGAACAGGATTCCCGGCGTTTACGTCGGATGCAAGTTCCTTGTGAACTATGACCGGCTCTGCGACTGGCTGAACAATCCGGAAAATCACACCACGGCGAGAGGGTGATCGAGTGGCGCAGAACAAAGGTTTACTGTTCTACTACGACTGGAAACTCCCCTTTGAAACCCTCTCCGGAGATGACTTCAAAAGCCTGTTTCTTGCCATGCTGGATTATTCCAGAGACGGCACGCCGCCGCCGGAATTTGAAGGAGCGGCAAAAATCGCAGCGGCATTTGTTTTTCCAACCATTGACCGAGCCAAGGAAGCCGCAGAAGCCGGACGGCGCGGAGGTCTGAAAGCAAAGAAAATGCGGGAAGAAAAACCATCCCCTGCCGAGAGGGGTATACAGGGGGGTACCAAGGGTACTGTGGAGGGCAGTCCGACCACAATACGATACAATACAAATACAGATACAAATACTATACAATACGATACCGATGACAATACCGCAGACACCATCGGTGAGCCGTCGCCGTCAGCCGCCGATGCGGAGGTTGATAAAGTATTTGACCGGTACACCGAACTCTGTCCCTCTCTGAACGAAGTACGCAACCGTACCGCCAAACGCCGGGAAGCTGTACGAATGCTGTTGGAACATTACACCGTGGACGAAATCACGGAAGGATTCCGGAAAGCGGAAAGCAATCCGTTTCTCTGCGGCGGCGGAAAGAACGGATGGAAAGCCAACTTTGACTGGCTGATACAGGAAGATCATTTCACAGACACCCTCGAAGGAAGATATGAGGACTGGCAGAAAAACAACCGTCCCCGTGAAGCCGTAACCTATACCGAAGACGATTTCTTCACGGGAACAGAATGATAAGGAGGTACTATTGAGCAATAACACAAACGCATTCGGTTCCGTCCTGTCCGGCGCAATCAACGCAAGCCGGAAGGATCACCGTCCGGACGATATCCTCGACAGCGAAGGATTCCGCTGCTGTCCGGTCTGCGGAGAGCGGAAGGAAACCTTGATGGATGAAGCCGACCCGAACATTCCCGCCTTTCTGAAAGGACGGAAACTGGGCGTACCGTGCGCCTGTGCAAGACAGCAGGAGGCAGAGCGTAAAGCGGAAAAGGAACGCCGCCGTGTGCGTGACCGCATTGCCGAACTGACCGAACGCGGAATCACGGACAGGAAATATCTGGACTGCCGCTTTGAAAATGATGAACGTCCCGATTCCGACGTGTCGGTGTTCTGCCGGTACTTCGTGGACGAATGGGATCACATGAAGGAGACGGGACGCGGGGTTCTCTTCTACGGTTCCGTAGGAACGGGAAAGACGTTCCACGCCTGCTGTATCGCCAACGAACTGATCGAACGGCGGCAGGTTCCCGTCCTTGTCACCAGTTTTGCCGCCATTGTCAACCTTCCCATCGAACAGCGGGAGTGGTTCATGGGAGAAATCGCACGATGCCCTCTCGCCGTAATCGACGACCTCGACGCGGAACGCAAAACGGAATTCGTGACGGAACAGGTATTCCGTGCGGTCGATGCCCGATACCGTGCCAAGCTGCCGACCATCTTCACAACCAATCTGGACGTAAAGGCGATGAAAGAGGAAACCGCAACGGATTTCCGCCGGATATACGACCGGATTCTCGGAATGTGTCCGGTACGTCTGCCGGTCGTCGGGGAAAGCCGCAGACAGAAGAATGCGGAGGACGACGTGAAAGAAGAACGTGCAAGGTTTGCGGCGTACCGTGCGGAACAGAGACAACTTCCCGCCGTACAATGATGCGGTGAGAGGGAATACATAAAAATAAATTTTAAATATAAAAAATTCATGGAGGAAATATCATGGAAGAAAATAGACTTTACACTTGGATCAAGGAAAATGCACCCGGAAAGGGAGAACCCGCAAAATTCGTATCGAACGCCAGACTGTATTATGGTGTTCTCGGTTATACGGACGACATCACCATGGACGGTGTGCCGGGATATGTCGATACTCCGATGATCGGACAGTTTGTCTTCGATGAACTGGAATCGGTACTGGAATCCCTGTTCATGGAAAACGATCTTGCCGTACAGCTCGAAGCACAGGAAAAAGGTGTGGACGGCGGCATCGTAGAAGGTATCCGCATTATGAAGGTTGCGTAAGGAGGAACGGGTGACCGAAAACAAGCAGACAAATCCGGAAGATGTCCGGCTGAAAGTTTCCGACTATCTCACAACCGATCCGGATCATCTCCGCAATTCCGATGAACTCGCTTTCCTTCTCGGCACGACCACTCGCGAGATTCGTTCAATGGTACGGCGCGAACGATTCGAGGGAGTCCCGATCGTCGGCACAGAGCGGGGTTATCGTCTTGCCGTATCTCTGGAGGAATATCGAGCATACACGACCAGACGAATAAAACACCTTGACCAAGAAAGAAAGGATACCATACTTTCCGATATTGCCGTCTCCACGAAAGGATATTTCAAGCAGTAGATCGGGAACGGAGGGACGGTATGAACGAAAACGACACCAACATAGACCAGGACAACGAACCCGCCACCGTCACATACGCCCTTGAACTCATGGACTACAAACGGATCGTGACCGCCCGTGAGCTTGCATCGGTTCTGAATACCACCCATCAGGAAGTGCATAAAATGGTGCGTGAAGAACGTCTCCAGGGTTCGCCGATCATCGGATGCGGACGGGGATATTACCTTGCAAAAACACGCAGGGAACTGAAGCTGTATCTGCAACGCTACCGGCAGCGGCTCAACCGGCTCGGTGAAGTTTACAACGTCCTTCTGAAAACCTATAAAGCCATGCCGGAAGACGAAGAATGATACATAATCAAAACAGCCCAGCGGAACCGAACATTCCAAAGAGCTGTTTTTCATTCGTAGCGCAAGCACACAGCCCCTGCACGGCGTTTTGTTTATTTCAGAGGGTTCTTATTCATCCTTCGATAAATGCGCTCTACGGGGCTGTATGAAGCCGATACGAACGCACGGGAATATATACCCTCTCATTGTTTCGTTATTCATACATCAAAGGTTTCATTTCAAATGCAACCTTTCCGGATAACTCAGGGACAAATCGTCCCCGAAATCGAGTGCTGAACAACTCGTTCGGTACCGAAGCTATAGCTCAAAAAAGAGCGAAAGGAGAAGTCAACCTATGACCGAAGAAGAACTCACAATAGCTGTTCACGCCATTGAAGAATACACCGACATGGTCAAGATGATAGAGCAGGAATCCACACGGCTGAAGGAGCAGATCAAGGAACACA